>JAVKHY010000004.1 GCA_031459765.1 Armatimonadota bacterium
CCTGCGTCTCCTCGTTAGGTCTCCCTACACCAATTTACTGCGCCGGGCCGAGGCGGCTGACAATCCGGCCGCTGCCCGATATGAATCCCTCCCCAGCCTTATGGATGCGTGTGCTGACCGCTTGCTATGCTACCCGCGTAACTAAAGGAGGGCTTTCTCCAGAAGTCGAATAATTTGGCAACTTTGCCCAGGATTTCTCCATCGCCTCCGATGCTCACGATGATCGGCCTCAGCCACAAGACCGCGCCGCTGGAGGTGCGGGAGCGGCTGGCCTTTGGCGAGGAGGAGTTGCCGGAGGCGCTCCGGGCGCTCCGCGCCCTGCCCGGGGTGCGGGAGGCCTTCCTCCTTTCGACATGCAACCGGACGGAGGTCTACCTCTGCACCTGGGAACAGCCCGACCGCGGCCAGGTCGCGGAGGCCCTGGCCAGGCTGCGGCGGGCGGACGCGGCCAGTTTCCTGCCCCACCTGGGCCTCGCCGCAAACGATGAGGCCGCCCGACACCTCCTGCGCGTGGCCGCCGGGCTGGAGTCGATGGTCGTCGGGGAGAGTCAGGTTCTCGGCCAGGTCCGCCGCGCCTTCGCGGTGGCCAGAGCGACGGGGGCCACGGGACCGGTGTTGCATCGGCTCCTGCAGGTGGCCATCGCCTGCGGACGACGGGTCCGGGCCGAGACGAGCCTGGGGCGCCCGTCCGCCTCGATTCCTCATGCGGCGTTTGACCGGTGTCGCCGGAGCTGGGGATCGGCGCGCGACCGGACGGTCGGGATTGTCGGGGCGGGGGAGATGGCTCAGCTCGCCGCAAAGGCCTTCAGCGCGGGCGGGGCGCGGATCAGATTTGTCGCCAACCGCACGCTGGAGGCGGCGGAGGCCCTGGCCAGCCGCTACGGCGCGGAGGCCATCCCGCTCGACGTCCTGGCGCCGGCGCTGGACGGGTTGGACGCGCTCATCGTCTCCGTCGGCGCCGACCACGCGGTGATCGGGGCGTCGTCGGTTGCCGGTCGCGACGGCTCGGCTCCCCTGCTCGTCGTAGACATCGGCGTGCCCCGGGGGGTCGATCCGGAGGTGGGCCGCCTGCCGGGGGTGACCTTGATCGACCTGGACATGCTCGGACCGGAGACGAATGATCCCGATCCGCCAGAGGAGGTGGCTGCAGCGGAGGTCATCGTCGAGGAGGCGCTGGAAGCCTTTCTCCGCTGGCAGGGGACCCGCGCCGCGGAACCGGTGATCGCCGCGCTGCACCACCGCGCGGAGCGAATCGTGGAAGAAGAACTGGAGCGGGCGCGGGCCAGGTTGCAGCGCCTCGACGAACGCGAGCGCCGCGCCGTGCGCGGGGTGGTGGAAGGGGCGCTGCGCAAGCTCCTCCACGCGCCCTTCGTGCGGCTCCGCGCGCGGGGTGACGACGCGCGGGTGCTGGCCCTGGCGCGGGAACTGTTCGACCTGGACGGGGAACTGGACGGTGGGCCCGGTGAGTGAGGCGGTCGCGGCCACGTCGGAAGATCTCTTCACGGAGAGCCTGCAGTACTTCCCGGGCGGCGTGAACAGCCCGGTACGGGCTTTCCGCGCCGTCGGCGGGACGCCGGTGGTCGTGGTCGAAGGCCGGGGAGCGCGCGTGACCGACGTCGACGGCCGGAGCTACCTCGACTACATCGGCTCCTGGGGCGCTTTGGTCCTGGGCCACGCCGCGCCCGAGGTGGTCGATGCCGTCCGGCGGGCCGCCGCCCGCGGCACGACCTACGGCATGCCCACGCCCTATGAGGTCGAACTGGCCGGGATGATCCGGGCCGCCGTTCCCTCGATGCAGCGGATGCGCTTCGTCAGCTCCGGCACCGAGGCCGCGATGAGCAGTCTGCGCGCGGCCCGGGGATTTACGGGTCGGGCCAAGGTCGTCAAGTTCGCGGGGTGCTATCACGGCCACGCCGACGCGCTTCTGGCGCAGGCCGGGTCCGGGCTGGCCACCTTCGGGCTTCCCGCCAGCGCCGGTGTCCCCGCGGGCGCCGTCGCCGACACGATCGTGCTCTCCTACAACGACATCGGGGCCCTGCGGGAGGTGTTTGCGGCGCGAGGAGATGAGATCGCGGCGGTGATCGTGGAGCCGGTGGCGGCGAACATGGGGGTCGTCCCGCCCGAGCCCGGTTTCCTCGCCGCGCTGCGCGAGTTGACCACGGCCTGCGGGGCGCTGCTGATTTTCGATGAGGTGATCACCGGGTTCCGGGTGGCCCGGGGGGGCGCGCAGGAGCGCTTCGGGATCACGCCCGACCTGACGTGCCTGGGGAAGATCGTCGGCGGCGGCCTGCCGCTCGCCGTCTACGGCGGCCGCGCCGACGTGATGAACCTCGTTGCCCCGCTCGGCCCCGTCTATCAGGCCGGCACCCTGTCGGGGAATCCCCTGGCCGTGGCGGCGGGCGCGGCCACGCTGCAGCGGCTGGCCGAGCCGGGAACCTACGAGCGGCTGGAGGCTCTGGCCGCAGGGCTGGAGGCGGGGCTGCGCGAGGCGGCGGCCCGCGCGGGGGTGTCCTGTTCCGTCGTGCGCGCGGCCTCGATGCTCACGGTGTTCTTCACGCCTCGGGCGCCGCGCAGCTACGCCGAGGCCGCGGCGGCCGATACCGCCGCCTTCGCCCGGTTCTTCCACGCCATGCGGGACCGCGGGGTGCTGCTGCCGCCGTCCCAGTTCGAGGCCTGGTTCGTGTCGCTGGCGCATACCGACGACGACATCGCCCGCACCGTGGCGGCGGCGGGCGAGGCGTTCCGGGCGGTGCGGCCGTGACGGCGGAATCCTTCGTCCTGGGGACGCGCGGCAGCACGCTGGCCGTGCGCCAGACGGAGGCGGTGGCGGCCGCGTTGCGCCGGGCCCATCCCGCGCTCACCGTCTCCGTTCTGACCATCCGGACCACCGGGGATGAGCGGCCGGAGACGCCCTTTGAGGGTCTGCCCGGGATCGGCTTCTTCGTCAAGGAACTGGAGGTCGCGCTCCTCGAGCGGCGCGTGGATGCGGCGGTGCACAGCATGAAGGACCTGCCCACGGCGGCCACCCCGGGGCTGACGGTGTGCGCCGTCACCGCGCGCGAGGATCCCCGCGACGTGCTGGTCGGACGTCGGGGCGCCACGCTGGCGACCCTTCCCCGGGGAGCGCGGATCGGCACCGGCAGTCCGCGGCGCGCGGCGTTTGTGCGCGCCGTCCGCCCGGACCTGCAGATCGTCCCCATCCGGGGCAACGTCGAGACGCGGCTGCGCAAGGTGGACACCGGCGAGCTCGACGCCGTGCTTCTGGCCGGGGCGGGTCTGCGCCGCCTGGGGTTGGAGGACCGGATCGGCGAGTGGCTGCCCTTCGAGGTGATCCTGCCGGCCCCCGGACAGGGCGCGCTGGGGGTGCAGGTGCGGATCGGAGACGAGACGGCGGCGCAGATCGTCTCCGCGGTGGACGATCAGCCGACGCGGTGGGCGGTGACGGCCGAGCGGGCCTTCCTCGACCGGCTCCAGGGAGGATGTCGGTTGCCGGCGGGAGCGCACGCGATCATCCGCGACGGCGCGGTGCGGCTCCAGGCCGCGGTGGTGGTGCCGGACGGCCGCCGGGCGCTGCGGGGGGAACGCAACGGACCGGTCTCCCGGGCGGAGGCGGTGGGTCGGGCCCTGGCGGAGGACCTGCTGGCCCGCGGGGCGGGAGAACTGCTGCGCGCCGTGGAGGCCGGGGGATGAGGAGGATGCGTCTGCTGGTGGCGCGTCCCGAGGGCCAGGCCGAGACGCTCTGCGCGCGGCTGCGAGATCTGGGGATCGAGCCGGTTCCGGTCCCGGCGATCGAGATCGTACCGCCGGAGTCCTCTGCGGATCTGGAACGGGCGATCGCGCGGTTGCCCGAGTATGACTGGCTGGTTTTTACCAGCAGGAACGCCGTCGCGGCCGTGTTCGACCGGCTCCCCCTCCTGGGAAGAGGGGCGTCACTGCCGCGACTGCTGGCCATCGGCCCGGCCACGGCCCAGGCACTGCGCGACCGCGGGGTGCGGGATGTCTGGATGCCGAGCCGGGCGCTGAGCGAAGCAATCGGGGAGGAGATGCCGATCCGCGCGGGGGAGCGCGTCCTGCGGCTTCGCGCCGAGCGCGCCTCCGCGGAGCCCACCCGCCTGCTGCGGGACCGCGGGGCCGTCGTGGATGAGGTGGTGGTTTATCGAACCGTAGAGGCTCCCCCGGCGTCGCGGAGTCTGCTGGCCGCGGCGGTCCGGGACGGGCTGGACGGCGTGATCGTCACCAGCGCCTCGACGGTACGGGGTCTGGTGCGCCTGGCGCAGGATGTCGGTTGCCTCGAGACGCTGCGCGCCCTGCCGACCGTCGCCATCGGTCCCGTCACCGCGCGGGCGCTGGAGGAGGCCGGCCTGCGCGTCGACCTCGTGGCTTCCACGCACACGGCGGAGGGGATCGTGGCCGTATTGCGCGAGAGGGGGATCCCGCATGCTGGTGTCGCACCTGCGTAGCGCGGTCGAGGCGCGGCCGCGGAGGTTGCGCCGCACCGCCCCGATCCGGGCCCTCGTCCGGGAGACGCGGCTGGATCCGGAGATGTTCGTCGCGCCCATCTTCGTCCGCCCCGGGCGAGGCCTCCGGGAACCTATTCCGTCGATGCCCGACCAGTATCGCCTCACCGTCGACGAGCTGGCGCCGGAGGCGGACGGCCTGCGCGGTCTCGGGATCCACGGCGTGCTCCTCTTCGGTCTCCCCGAAGCCAAGGACGCGTCGGGAACCGGCGCCTACGACGACGACGGGATCGTGCAGCGCGCGGTGCGGGCGCTGCGGCGGAGCCACCCCGACCTGGTCATCATGACGGATGTCTGCCTGTGCGAGTACACCTCGCACGGGCATTGCGGGATTGTGCGCGACGGCCAGGTGGACAACGACGCCACGCTGGAGGTGCTGGCGCGCACCGCGGTCTCCCTGGCCGCCGCCGGCGCCGACGTGGTGGCGCCGAGCGCGATGATGGACGGGCAGGTGCGGGCCATCCGCAGGGCGCTCGACGAGGCCGGCCTGACCCAGACGGCGATCATGGCCTATTCCGCCAAGTACGCCTCGGCGTTCTACGGACCGTTCCGCGAGGCCGCCGGCTCCGCCCCGCAGTTCGGCGACCGCCGGGGATACCAGATGGACCCGGCCAACGCCCGGGAAGCGGAGCGCGAGATCGCCCTCGACCTCGCCGAGGGAGCGGATCTGGTCATGGTCAAGCCGGCGCTCGCCTACCTGGATGTCATCCGACGGGTCCGCGATCTGGTTCCGGTGCCGCTCGCCGCCTACAACGTGAGCGGGGAGTATGCGATGGTCAAGGCGGCGGCGGCCGCGGGATGGCTTGACGGGCGGGCCGTCACGCTGGAAATCCTCACGGCGCTGGCCCGGGCCGGGGCGGATATCCTCATCACGTACCATGCCAGGGAGGCGGCGACGTGGCTGGCGGCGCGGTAGGGGAGCGCCCCGTCCTTCAGGTGCTGGCGCTGCGGCTCGACCCGGCCTGGCGGCGCCTGTCCCCGGCGCAGCGGGCGAGCGAGCGCGAGGAGTTTGTCGCGGCGGTGGCGCAGACGGCGCGGTCGGTGACGACCCTCACCTACTCCTCGGTGGGGATGCGTGCCGACACCGACCTGATCTTCGTCCGGGCTGCGTCGTCCTTCGAAGACCTGGAGGAGGCCGCCGCGGGAATGCTGCGCAGCGGAGTGGGGAGATCGCTGCAGATCGCCCACAGCTTCACCGGGTTGATCCGGGGGTCGACGTACGTCAAGAAACCCGGGGCCCAGGAGCAGGCGCTCCTGAGCGGCGAGCGGTCGCGCTACCTGATCGTCTACCCCTTCACCAAGACCGCCGACTGGTACCGCCTGAGCCGCGAGGCCCGGCAGGGGATGATGAACGAGCACATCCGCGTCGGCCACGACTTTCCGCAGGTGCGCCAGCTGCTGGCGTACTCCACCGGGCTGGACGATCAGGAGTTCATCGTGGCCTACGAGACCGACGACCTGGCCGCGTTCCAGGACCTGGTCGTGGCGCTGCGGGAGACCGAGGCGCGCCGCTACACGCTCCGCGACCAGCCGATCCTCACCGCGGTCTTCCGGCCGCTGGAGGAGGCCCTCCGGCTGCTGGGTTGAGGAGGGAGAGGCGATGCGCACGGCGACGGCGGCCGTCTCCGCCGGGGCGGGGTACCGATTCGATCGCGCCCCGCGCATGATCTACTGGGAGATGACGCGAGCCTGCGACCTGGCCTGCCGGCACTGCCGGGCCGAGGCCGTCGCGCAGCGCGATCCCCTGGAACTGACCACGGACGAGGCGGTGGCGCTGCTGCGGACGCTGCTCGACTTCGGTCACCCCCTGCCGCACCTCGTCTGCACGGGCGGGGATCCCCTCAAGCGGCCCGATCTGCTGGAGATCGTCCGGACGGGCACCGCCATGGGGCTGGGGGTCTCCCTGGCCCCGAGCGCCACGGCCAGCCTCACGCGGGAGATGATCGTGGCCCTCCAGGCCGCGGGGATGCAGAGCATCTCCCTCAGCCTGGACGGTTCGACCGCGGCCCGTCACGACCGCTTCCGCGGGGTGGAGGGCACCTTCGAGACCACGCTGCGCGCGGCCCGCTGGATTCGCCAGGCGGAGATCCCGCTGCAACTCAACACGCTGGTCACGGCGGAGACCGCCCCGGACCTGCCGGCGTTGTACGACCTGGCCTGTTCGTTGGGCATCATGCGCTGGAGCCTGTTCTTCCTGGTGCCGGTCGGCCGGGGGAGGACGCTGCCGGAACTCACCCCGGAGCAGGCGGAAGACGTGATGCGCTGGCTGGCGGCGCGCAGCGCGGAGGCGCCGTTCGCCATCGCCGCCACCGAAGCCCCGCACTTCCGGCGCGTCGCATTGGCCGAGGCCCAGGCCCGGGGCCTGACCGCTCAGGCCGTGCGGCAGGGGCCCATCGGCCGCGGCTTCGGCGTCCGCGACGGCAACGGAGTGATGTTCATCTCCCACCGGGGGGATGTGACCCCGGCCGGGTTCCTCCCCGTGATCACGGGGAATGTCCGCGACCGCTCGGTGGTGGAGCTGTACCGGTCCCACGAGGTGTTCGTGGCCCTGCGGGATCCCGCGCGCCTGCGCGGCAAATGCGGGGTGTGCGAGTTCCGGGAGCTGTGCGGAGGATCCAGGGCGCGGGCCTTTGCGCACTTTGGGGACTACCTGGCCAGCGATCCGCTGTGCGCCTACATCCCCCGGGGCTGGCGGGACGAGGTGCCGGCGCCGATATGAGCCGCTTCCTGCTGGCCTGCCGCCGGCAGCCCGTGGACCGGACGCCGGTGTGGTTCATGCGTCAGGCCGGGCGCTCGCAGCCCGGATACCGGGCCCTGCGCGCCCGGTACTCCCTGCTCGAGATCTGTCGCCACAGCGATCTTGTGGCCGAAGTGACCCTGGCCCCGGTGGAGCAGCTGGGTGTCGACGCCGCGATCCTCTTTGCCGACATCACCGTGCCGCTGCTGGGGATGGGCGTCGCCTTCGACCTGCGGGAGGGAAGCGGCCCCCACATTCACCGACCGGTGCGCGACGCCGCCGATCTGGAGCGGCTGCATCCTTTCGAACCCGAGGAGACCGTCCACGCCCTGCTGGACGCCGTCCGTCTCATCCGGCGCAGCGCCCCGGTGCCGCTGATCGGATTCGCCGGCGCGCCCTTCACCCTGGCCAGCTACCTCATCGAAGGCGGGCCCTCCCGGGAGTTCCTCCGGACGAAGGCGCTGATGCGGGAGGACCGGCGCCTGTGGGATGGGCTGATGACCCGCCTGACCGAAGCGACCACGAGTTTTCTTCGGGCGCAGATCGCTCACGGCGCGCAGGCCGTCCAGCTCTTCGACAGCTGGGTCGGCGCGCTCTCCCCGCGGGAGTACGCGGTGTATGCCGCGCCGTACAGCCGGAGGATCTTCGAGGCGGTACGCGAGACCGGCGTCCCCGCCATCCACTTCGGGACGGGCACATCGGGATTGCTGCGGGAAATGGCATCCGCCGGGGGAGATGTCATCGGCGTGGACTGGCGGATCGGACTGGATGTCGCCTGGGCGCAGATCGGGTACGACCGCGCCATTCAGGGGAACCTGGATCCGTCCCTGCTCCTGGCCTCGCCCGAGGTGCTGCGGGCCGAGGCGGAGGATGTCCTCAGCCGGGCGGCGGGACGCCCGGGCCACATCTTCAACCTGGGTCACGGTGTGCTGCCGGAGACGCCGCAGCAGCGCCTGCGCGATCTGGTGGAGTTCGTCCACGCCTACCGGCCGGCGGCGGTGGTGTGATGGCGGCGAGGCAGGCCGTCCTCCTCATGGCCTACGGCAGTCCCCAGACCCTCGACGATGTGGGGACCTACTTCACCCACATCCGCGGAGGGCGCACCCCTCCTGCGGAGCAGATTGAGGAGCTGCGGGAGCGCTACCGCCGCATCGGGGGGACCTCGCCGCTGCGGGCCATCACCGCCCGGCAGGCGGAGGCGTTGCAGCAGACCCTGGCCCGGCAGGGGATGGGCATCCCCGTTTACACGGCGATGAAGCACGCGCCCCCGTTCATCGCCGACGTCGTCGGGGTCATGGCCGCCGAGGGCATCCGGGATGCGGTGGCCCTCGCCCTGGCGCCGCACTACTCCCGCCTGAGTGTGGCCGGGTACTTCTCCGCCGCGCGCGAGGCGGCGGCAGCGCACGGCATCGCCCTGCGCGCCGTCGAGTCCTGGCACGACCATCCCGGGTTCATCGCCGCGCTGGCCGCCCGCCTGCGCCGGGCCCTGGCCCGGTGCGCCTCGCCCGAGGAGGCCGAGGTGGTGTTCACGGCGCACAGCCTGCCGGAGCGGATCCGCACCTGGGACGATCCCTATCCGGTCCAGCTGATGCGCACCTGCGACCTGGTGGCGGCTCTGGCGACCCTGCCCTCCTGGCGGCTGGCCTACCAGAGCGCGTCGCACACAGGGGAGCCGTGGCTGGGGCCCGACCTGCTGGCGGTCCTGCGGGCCCTGGCCGCCGAGGGCCGGCGGCAGGTCGTCGTCTGTCCCGTGGGATTCGTCGCCGACCACCTGGAGGTTCTGTACGACATCGATGTCGAGGCCAGGGAGGTTGCCGCCTCCCTGGGGCTGCGGCTCGAACGGGCGCCGTCGCTCAACGCGGAGCCCGATTTCATCGCCGCCCTCGCCGACCTCATCACGCGGGCGTTCCGGGAAGAGGGCGCACGCTGATGGCGCGTATCGCGGTGGTGGGAGGAGGGATCGCCGGCCTCGCCGCCGCGTACGCGCTGCAGCACGGTCTGCAGGAGGGCCGCGCGGTCGGGGTGACGTTGATCGAAGCAGCGCCCCGTCTGGGCGGGAAGATCCTGACGGAGCGCGTCGGCGGTTTCCTCATCGAAGGTGGTCCCGATTCCTTCCTGACGCTGAAACCGCAGGCGGTGCAGTTCGCCCGCGCCCTGGGTCTCGGCGACCGGCTGGTCCCCACAGGGCGGCCCCGACACGTCTTCATCCTCCACCGGGGACGGCTGCACCCCCTGCCGGACGGACTGACCTCCCTCGTGCCCCGGCGGCTGGGTCCCTTCCTGCGCAGCGACCTCTTCTCGATCCGGGAGAAGGCGCGGTTCGCATGGGACCTCCTCGTCCCGCCGAACCGGAACGGGAGCGATGAGACGATCGGCGCCTTCGTCCGGCGCCGGCTGGGCCCGGCGGCGGTCGAGCGGCTGGCTGGTCCGCTGCTGGCCGGGATCCATGCCGGCGACGTCGAGGCGTTGAGCCTGCGGGCCACCTTCCCCACGCTGGCCGAGGCGGAGATCCGGTACGGGAGTCTGACGCGGGCCGTGGTGGCCCGGCGGCGTTCCGTGACGGGCGTTGACGGCGAGGCGGCGATGTTCATGACGCTGGCCGGCGGGCTGCAGGAGCTGGTGGATCGCGTCGTGACGGCGCTGCAGGCCGTGGTCCTGCGGACGGGAACCCGTGCCCTCTCCCTGGAGCGGCGGGCCCGCGGCTACCGGGTCATCCTTGAGGGGGGAGAGGAGGTCGAGGCCGACGCGGTGATCCTGGCCACACCCGCCAACGTCGCCGCCGCCCTCCTCCGCGACGTCAACGAGGCCGCATCACGTCTGGCCGCGGACATCCCCTACGCGTCGACGGCGGCGGTGGCGCTCGGATTCCGCCGTCCGGATGTCGCGCATCCGCTCGTCGGGCACGGCTACGTCGTCGCCTCGTCGGAAGCGATGCTGCACACCGCCTGCACCTGGGTGAGCTCGAAGTGGCCGGGTCGTGCGCCGCCCGATCACGTCCTGCTGCGCTGCTTCGTCGGACGCGCGGGGCGGTCGGCGGGATTGGAACTCGCCGACGATGTGCTGGTCCGCAGGCTGCTGGCGGAACTCGCTCCGCTGCTGGGTCTGCGGGGAGATCCGGTGCTGGCACGCGTCTACCGGTGGCCCGCCTCGATGCCGCAATACACCGTGGGCCACCTCGAGCGCCTCCGTGCCCTGCGTGCGGCCCTGGCCGGGACGCCCGGGCTGTTCATGGCCGGGGGAGGATACGAAGGGGTGGGGCTTCCGGACTGTATCCGCCAGGGACAGGAGGCCGCGGCGGCGGCGCTGGCCTCCGCCTCACCGCCGTGATGACATGGGTTCCGGCGGCCTCGTCCGCCGTGACGGTGGTCTTTGCCGCGCTGGTGCTGCGGCGGTACGCCGTCCGCCGCGAGCCCCACCTCCTGCTCTGGGGGATCGGCCTGAGTTTCTTCGGCCTGGCCACCGTCGCCGAAACGTACTCCGCAGTCGCCTGGCACCCCGTCGCCTTCCGCCTGTGGTATCTCGGGGGGGCGGTGCTGAGCGCAGCATGGATCGGGCAGGGAACGGTGCATCTGCTGGCCGGGCCCCGCCGGCGGCCGCTCGCCTCCGCCCTGACCGGGCTGCTCGCCGCGGCGAGCCTGGTCGCCTCGGGGCTGGTCTTCACGGTCCCGCTCGACGCGTCGGCGTTCGACCCACGGCGGCCTCTGGGCGTCCAGTACCGCGCCGTCCTCCCGCCGCGCGCCCCGGTACGCCGCATCACACCGGCCTTCAACATCTACGGCACCGCGGCGCTGGTCGGCGGCGCCCTGTACTCGGCCTGGTTATTTCGGCGTCGCGCCCTTGCCCCGCACCGTGTCCTGGGCAACCTCCTCATCGCCCTGGGCGCTCTGACCATCGCCCTCGCCGGGACCCTGGTCCGCTTCGGCCTGGGAGGCGTCCTGGCCCTGGGTGAACTCCTCGCCGCCGCGCTGATGTGCGCCGGCTTCCTCCTGGCCGCGGGTCCCGCGGCGGGAAGGATATCCGCCTCCCCTGCGCGGCGATGACTGCGCGGCCGAGGCGGCAGGGACCGGAATGGATGACTCTGGGAGAGGCCAGCGCCTTTCTGGGCGTGGACGCCTCCACGCTCCGGGCGTGGGCCGACGCCGGACGCGTCCCGGCCTACCGGACTCCGGGCGGGCACCGCCGGTTCGACCGGGCCGCCCTGGAGGCGTTCTTGGAGCGCAGCCGACGCGAGCCCGAGCGCAAACTGGCCGAACTCATCGGACCCCACGCCGCCTACCTGATTCCCGACGCCGTGGAGCAGATCCGCCGGCAGCGCTGGTATCGTCTCCTCGACGACACCACGGCCCGACAGATCGGCGGTATCTGTCACGGGCTGATGGATGCCCTGGCCGGCTATCTGGCCGGCGGCGCGCGGCAGCGCGAGGCCCTGCACGCCGGCGAGGAAGCGGGGGCGGCGCTGGGCCGGGCCGTGGCGTCCCTGGGCCTGGACGCGGCCGAGGCCACCGAGGCCTACCTGTTCTTCAAAGGGATCATCGGCGACGCGGTGACCCGGCGCCTGCCCCTGTCGCCCGACGGCAAGGTCCGCTCCCTGCGGCGCATCGACGCCTTCCTCAGCCGCGTCCTGCTCCGCATGATGACGGCCTTCGCCGCCGCGAAGGAGTAGGGCCGGAATAGGGCGATCCCTCTTATCCGTCCCCTAGGCTAGCGGCTATACTGTGGGGGTGGCCGCCGCAATGCAGGCGCTGATCGTCATTCCCGTGTTCAACGAAGAGCGGTCGCTCGATGCCGTGCTGGACCAGGTGCGCCGGGTCGCGCCGGCCGCCGAGATCCTCGTCGTTGACGACGGCTCCACCGACCGCTCTCCGGAGATCCTGCGCGCGCGGACCGACCTCCGCGTCGTCCGCCACCCCCGCAACCTCGGGTACGGCCGGTCGCTGATCACCGGATTTGCCGAGGCCGTGGCCGGAGGATACGACGTGGCGGTGACCCTGGACTGCGACGAGCAGCACGAGCCCGCGCGCATCCCCGACTTTCTGGCCGCCGTGCGCGACGCCGACATCGTCTCCGGCAGCCGCTACCTCGATCCGACGGTCCCCGGCGATCCGCCTCCGCCGGATCGGGCGCAGCTGAACCGCGAGTTCACGGCGCACATCCGGGCGATCACCGGGTACGCCATCACCGACGCGTGGTGCGGGTTCAAGGCCTATCGGGTCGAGGCGCTGCGCCGGTTCCAGCTCACGGAGTCCAGTTACGGCCTCCCCCTGCAGGTGTGGGTGCAGGCCGCCTACCATCGGCTGACCGTGCGGGAGATCCCGGTGGCCCGAATCTACAAGAATCCCGAGCGCCGGTTCTGGGGCGGGCTCGACGATCCGCCCACGCGGCGCGCCTACTATCTCCGCGTCCTCGAGGCGGAGGTGGCCCGATGGCTGCCGGACCGGCTGGGTCTGCTGCGGGTGGCGCGATGAGAATCCTGGCCGTGGGGCCGCATCCGGACGACGTCGAGATCGGGATGGGCGGGACGGTGCTGGTCCTGCGCGCCGCCGGCCATGAGGTCGTGCTCTGCGATCTCACCAACGGCGAACCGACGCCGATCGGCACGCCCGAGCGGCGGGCGCGGGAAGCGGCGGAGGCGGCGGGGATATTGGGGGTGCGGCGGATCACGCTGGAGATGCCCAACCGGACGCTGGCGGACACCGTGGAGAACCGGCAGGCGCTGGCCGAGGTGATCCGATCGGTGCGTCCGGAGATCCTGTTCATTCCCTACTGGGAAGATGCGCACCCGGACCACGTCGCCGCGGCCGCCCTGGGCGAAGCGGCCAGGTTCTACGCCAAGCTGACCAAAGTGTCCATCCCCCACGCCCCCTGGTATCCCCGGCGCGTCGTGCACTTCCTCTGCAGCCACTACGCACTTTCCGTCCGTCCGACCTTCGTCGTGGACATCAGCGGGCAGATCGACACCAAGCTCCGCGCCGTGGCGGCCTACGCCTCACAGTTCGGTCCGGAGCGGGGCAACGAAGGGTTTTTCGAGGAGCTCCGCGCCGTCGGGCGTTACTACGGGGCGCTCATCCACCGCGCCTACGGCGAGCCCTTCGTCATGCGCGAGGTGCCGGGGCTGCTGGGGCTGGACCAGTTCGTCTGAAGGATGCGCACCGCCTCCGCGACCGTGTCCTTCGAGATCCCGGCGCGTTCCGGCGAGGTACTGTGCGTCCCGCCGGCGTCCCAGCTCCTCGTCGTGGCCGAGGCCAACCGGCGGGCCCTGCAGGCGGCGTCCACGCCGGTGGGCGGGGTGAGTGTGGGGAACATCCGCGCCGAGATGCGGCGGGCCGTCCTGGCCGCCACCTCCGCCTACGGCGAAGAGCTGCGCCTCCCGCCGCTCTCCGAGGCCGACCCCCGGCCGCTGGTGGGCACCGGACACCAGCCGGTCCTGTTCCATCCCGGTATCTGGGTCAAGCAGCTCCTCGGTGCCCGTCTGGCGTCGGCGGCGGCGGTGGTGAACATGGCCGTCGATTGCGACGCCGCCGCGGAGGTCGGCGCCGATGCGCCGCACCTCGACGGCGGGCTGCGCATTGTGCGCGAGACGCTGCGCCGTACGGACCCCGAGGTCCCCTACGAGGCCACCGCCGCGCCGGATCCCGGGGAGTGGGCGGCGTTCCTCGAGCGCCTGGACGCCCACCTGCGGACGTTGCCCCACCGCCTGACGCGGGAGACCTTCGCGGAGTTCCGCGCGCGGACGGCCGACCTCCAGGCCCGCGAGATCGGTTCATTCCTGACCCTGGCACGGCGCCGGCATGAGGGCGAGGCGGCGTATGCCGAACTCCCGGTCTCGCGCCTCAGCGACCTGCGGGGGTTCCGGCTGTTCGTCCTCCACCTGATCACCGAGGCCGAGCGCTTCTCGGCGGTCTTCAACGCACGCCTGGCGGCCTACCGTGAACTCAACAACATCCGGACCGCGGGGCAACCCTTTCCCGGTCTCGGTCGCGACGGCCCGCGCTTCGAGGTGCCCTTCTGGATCATCCACCGCGGTTGCCGCCGGCGGATGTATGTCGACCGGTTCGGCGGCGCGTATCGACTGTGGGCCGAGGCGCAGCAGGTGGCCGCCATCGCCGGGCGCGACCCCGACGAACTGGCCGGCCTGGCCGTCCGGCCACGAGCCCTCACCCTGACCCTGTTCACCCGGCTGTGCGTGGTGGACCTGTTCATCCACGGGGTAGGCGGAGGGCGGTACGATCGGATGACCGACGAGGTGATCCGGGAATTCTTCGGCCTCGAGCCTCCCCGGTACGCCGTGGTCAGCGCCACGCTGCACCTCCCGCTCGGCGAGTTGGATCCGGATCTGGAACGGGCCGTCCTGCAGCGCCGGCACCTGGAGTTGCTCCACAATCCCGAGCGCGCGCTGGGCGACCCGACCGAGGAGCAGCGGCGGTGGATCGAGGAGAAGTGGCAGTGGATTCGGCGGCTGGACGAGGGGCATCTGACGCGGCGGGAGCGCCGGGAGGCCACCCGGCGGATCCGGACGATCAACCAGCATCTCGGCCGCGCGTTGGCCGAAGAGCGGCGGCGGATCGAGGAGCGGCTGGCGGCGCTCGCCGGTGTCGGCCGGGCCTTCGCCGCCGCCACCTACCGGGGTTACCCGTTCTGCTTCTTTCCCCGCCCGGAGGTCGAGGCGCTGGTGGACCGCATGTTTGCGGAGCCGCAGGCGTGAGGTCACAGGCGCCCTCCGGCGGCAGCGGTGTTCTGCTGGAGGTCCGTGCGGTCTCCAAGTCCTACGGGCGGAGGCGGGCCCTGAGCGGGGTGTCGCTGACTGCAGGGGTCGGGCGGGTCGTGGCGGTGCTGGGGCCGAACGGCGCCGGAAAGAGCACCCTGCTGCGGATCGCGGCCGGCATCACCCGGCCCGATGCAGGCGAGGTCCGGGTGGGAGGGCATCCGGCGGACGACGCCGGGGTGCGGCGCCGGATCGGCTTCGCCGGCCACCAGTCCCTCCTTTACGGGGCCCTCACCGTGGAGGAGAACCTCCGCTTCTATGCGCGGCTCTACCGTCTCGATCCAGACCACATCGAGGAGGGACTGACCCGCTTCGGCCTGCTCCCGCACCGTCGGCGGCCGGTCCACGAGCTCTCCCGGGGACTCGTCCAGCGCGCCAGCCTGGCCCGCGCCCTCCTGCACCACCCGCCGGTCCTGGTGTTGGACGAGCCCTTCACCGGCCTGGACGCCGACGGCGCGGCGGTGCTGCAGGGAGTGATCACCGATCTCCGGGCCCGGGGCGGGGCGGTCCTGCTGGCCACCCACGCCTGGGCGGAGGCCCGCGACCTGGCGGACGAGGCGGTGGTCCTGGTGGGCGGACGGCTGGCGCTGGCTGATGAGGCGGAGGCGGTGGACGCCGGACGCCTCGCCGCCGTCTACGGCCTGTCATGAACGGGTTCTGGGCGGTCTTCCGGAAGGATCTCCTCATCGAGTGGCGCGCCCGGGACCTGCTGCCCCCGATGGTCGTGCTGGCGCTTTTGCTGCTGGCCGTCACGGGCGCGGCGGGGGCCGGAGCCCGGAGCGCGCCGGCGATGCTGTGGGTCACCGTGGCCGTCGCGGCCGCGTTCGGCCTGCTGCGCAGTTTTCAGCAGGAGACCGAACGGGACCAGCTGCACGGATTGCGGCTGGCGGGGGTGGATCCTGCGGCGCTCTACCTGGCGAAGGCGGCGGCGAACTTCGTTCTCGTGGGCACCGTGGAGATCATCGCCCTGGCCGCCGTCGTGGTCTTCTTCGACGTCTCGATCCCCCCGCGACCGGCGCTCCCGGCGGTGCTGGTGCTCGGCACCGCTTCCCTGGTGACCAGCGGCACGTTGCTGGGAGCGCTGCTGGCCGCGGCACGGGCACGGGAGGCGCTACTCCCCCTCCTGCTGCTCCCGCTGACGACCCCGGCCGTCGCCGCCGCCGCAGGCGCCACGGCCCGTCTGCTGTCGCCGGCGGGCGGGTCGGTGGTCGGGGAGATCCGGCTGCTGCTGGCGTTCACCGTGCTGTTCCTCGCGATCGCCGTGCTGCTTTTCGAGCACATCATCGAGGAGTGAAGGCGGCGAACCGCTCTCGGGTCGCGGAGGTAGAAGGCTCCTCTTCGCCTGCGGCGAAGGGAGTCAGTCGGGGGTTGGGTATGGTGTTGCTGGTGTTGGCTGCCGTCGCCGTCCCCGTCGGCATTGTCCTCGCCTTGTTCGTCGCGCCGGTGGAGGCGGTCCAGGGCGAGCCGTACCGCATTCTCTACGTCCACGTGCCGAGCGTGACCGCCGCCTACCTGGCCTTCACCGTGACCTTCGTGGCCAGCGTCGTCTACCTCCTCACCCGGCGGATCCGCGTGGACCGTCTGGCCGCGGTCTCGGCCGAGATCGGCCAGGTCTTCCTGACCATCGTGCTCCTCACCGGCCCGATCTGGGGGAAGCCGGTGTGGGGGGTGTGGTGGACCTGGGACGCCCGGCTTACCACCGCGCTGGTCCTGTGGTTCATCTTCGCGGGGTACCTGATGCTGCGGGCCTGGGCGGGACCGCAGGGAGCGCGGGCTGCGGCCGTGGTGGCGATCGCCGGGTTCCTGGACATCCCCTTGATCCACTGGTCGGCGGTGCTGCTGCGCACGTTGCATCCGCCGCCCACGGTCTTCCGTCCGGAGGGGCCCGCGCTGCCGCCTTCGATGCTCGTCATCCTGTCGGTCAACACCGCGGCCTTCCTGCTGGCGTATTTCGCGTTTCTGACGGTGCGGATGCGGCAGGAGGCCCTGCGCGACCTGCAGGAGGCGGCGCCGTGATCTACGTCGCCGCCGCGTACCTGGTCACCCTGGCCGTGCTCGCCCTGTATGCGGGCTCGATCTGGCTGCGCCAGCGCCAGCTCAATCGCTCCGCGCCCGGAGGCTTCCGGTGACGGCATCCCGCAGACTGGTGGCAGGCCTGGCCCTCATCGTCCTGGCCATTGCCGTCGTAGCCTACAGCGGGATCCGTTCGGCCGCGGTCTACTACCTGACGCCCACGGAGTTTGCCGGCCGTCCCGATCTCCGCCACGCGCAGGTCCGCCTGGCCGGGCGCGTCGAGTTGGGCAGCGTGCGCCGCCGGGACGGGCGGATTGAGGCCTTCACCATCGGCGACGGGGCCACGACGATCGAGGTGCGCTACGACGGCCCGCTGCCCGATCTCTTCGCCGAGGGGCGCGAGGTCCTGGTCGAAGGTCGGCTGGACGGGACCGTGCTGGCGGCAAGCCGGGTGATGACCACCCACCCCACCGAGTACCGGGAAGCGCCCCCGCGGTGAGCACTCTGGGGAGTTTCGCGCTGCTCGCCGCCCTGGTCGTGGCGGCCTACGGACTGGTCGCCGGCCTGGCCGGACTCCGACGCCGGGACGACGCCCTGCTCGAGAGTTCGCGCCGGGCCCTGGTGGCGTGGGCGGCCTTCGCGGCGCTGGCCTCTGCGGCGCTGCTGGCCGCGCTGCTGACGAGGGACTTCTCGATCCGCTACGTGGCCGAGACGTCGAGTCGCGACCTCCCCCTCCTCTATACCGTCACCGCCTTCTGGGGCGGCCATGCCGGATCGCTCCTCCTGTGGGCGTTAGTCCTCGGACTCTACGGCGTCGCCGCCGCAACCCGCCTCAGACCGTCGGCGGATGCCCCGCTGGTCTTCCTCGTCCTGCTGGTCACGGCCGCGTTCTTCACCCTGACGCTGGTCCTGGGCAGCAACCCCTTCGCCTCGGAGCGGATTCCTCCGCCGGACGGGCGGGGGCTGAACCCCCTGCTGCGCAACCCGTGGATGGCCGTGCACCCTCCGGCGCTGTACCTGGGCTTCGTGGGGACCACGGTCCCCTTCGCGCTGGTGGTGGCCTCGCTGGTGCGCGGCCCCGGATCCCGGTGGCTCGAGGCCACGCGGGCGTGGATGCGTCCGGTCTGGTGCTTCCTGACCCTGGGCCTGCTGTTCGGCGCGAAGTGGTCCTACGTCGTCCTCGGATGGGGCGGGTACTGGGCGTGGGATCCCGTGGAGAACGCGGCGCTCATGCCCTGGTTGACCAGCACGGCATTCCTGCACTCCGCGCAGGTGCACGGCTACGACGGCTCGCTGGGCGGCTGGACCAGGGCGCTGGTGCTGCTCACCTTCCTGCTGGCCATCCTCGGAACGTTCTTGACGCGCAGCGGCGTGCTGAGCTCGGTGCACGCCTTTGCGCACTCGACCGTCGGCGTGTACTTCCTGGCGTTCCTCACCGTCGCCTCCCTGGCGTCGTGCGCGCTGCTGCTCCGGAGCCGGAGGGAAGCGCGTCCGGCCGCGGACAGCGCGCTTCTGAGCCGGGAGGTCGCCTTCCTCGTGAACAACGTGCTCTTTGTCGTGGCCGTCGCCGCCGTGCTGTTCGGGACACTCTTTCCGCTCCTGGCCGAAGCGGTAACCGGGGACCGGATCAATGTCGGCCCGCCCTACTTCAACCAGGTGATGGTGCCGATCGTCCTCCTCCTGCTCCTGTTGATGGCCGTCGGACCGCTGCTGTCCTGGCGGCGCACCGATCCCCTGGTGTTGAGCAGGCGTCTGGCCCTGCCGGCCGCCGCCGGCGTGCTGTCGGCCCTCGCCGCCGCGGCGGCCGGCCTGCGACGGCCGCTGCCCCTGCTTCTTGTGGCCCTGGGCGTCCTTGCTGCCGCAACGACCGTCGGCGAGTTCGTCCGCGGCGCCGGCCTGCGGCGCAACCGCGGGCAGGCCTGGCCCGGGGCGCTCCTGCAGCTGGTCGGCCGGGGCCGGACGCGGTACGGAGGGTATCTCGTTCACCTCGGGGTGCTGATCATGCTGGCCGGCATTGCGGCGTCGTCGGCCTTCACGACGCGGGTCCAGGTGACGGTGGCCCCGGGGGAGCGGTTCCGCCTCGGCCGGTACGAGGTGCGCTACGACGGCGTCCGGGCGGTGGGCGGTCCCGGGCTGCTCATCACCGAGGCCCGCCTCACCGCCGCGGACGGCCGGACCCGGGTCGCGCTGCGGCCGCGCCACCTGCTCCACACGGTGAGCGACCAGATCACCGCCGAGGTGGCGATCCGCTCCAGCTGGCGCGACGACCTGTACGTCGTGCTGATCGGTCTGGCCGCCGACCGCCGTGCGACCTTCCGGGCGCTGCTCACGCCGGGAATGGCCTGGCTCTGGACGGGGGCGCTGGTCGCGCTGGCCGGCGGAGTGCTCGCGGCAACGCCGGCGCGCCGCCGCGTCCCGGCGCGGCAGGCCATGCCCGGGGCCGCAGTCGTCCCGGAAGGAGGCGGCTAGCATGATCGAGGTCGTGATCGTCGTCTGCACCGTCGCCGCGGCGGTCTACCTGCTCCGGCCGCTGTTCGCGGCCCTGATCATCGCCACGGCCGTGCTCGCCTCCGGTGCCGCCGCCGCTCCGGCGCGGGACGGCCCCGCCATCGGGCTGCTCCTCATCGCCGTCGACGCCGGAGTGGACCACCTGCGGATCTCCGAGGCGTGGCGTGTGGGCAATCCGGGCCCTCCCCGGGAGATGGTGCTCCGGGGCGTCCTGCCCCCGGGCGCGCAGTACCTCACGTTTCATCGCGGCGTCAAGACCTTCGTCCGGACGGCGGAGGGGTTCGCGGCGCCCGTGCGCCTGGGCAGCGGACTCTCCGAGATCGCCTACAGTTACCTGCTGCCCGCCGGGGCGACGGCCGTCGTTCCCCGGAGATTTCCGCTGGACGTCAGGCGGCTGGAGGTGGTCGCGCGCGGCGGACGGACACGGCTGCGCCTCGATCGGGGCCATCCCGCCGACCCGATCCGGCTGGACGGGCAGACGCTGCCGCGGTGGGAGGTGCGCGATCTCGCCGCCGACCAGACCCTCACCCTCTTGCTCGACCATCTCCCCGCCTCGCGCCCCTGGTTGCCCGGTAGGGCCGCCGCCGTCCTGGCCGTGGCCCTGGGGGCGGGACTGACCGCGCGGATCCGCCGACTGCCGGACAGGGCCTCGATGGGGACAGACCGGCGCACAGAGGAGACGGTGCCGGACTCAAAGAATCCCTGAGGCTTGGTATGTCGGGTCTTCCCCGCCTGCTGGTCGTCCTGCTGGTCATCGGATCGCTTTCCGTCGCCGCCTGCCAGCCGACGGTCGATGTCTCGCAGGCGCTGGGGACAACGCCCCTTCCTTCGCCCGCGCCTCCGGATCCCAGGCTGGTGCCCGTCCGGCCCTCGGCCATCGAAGGCGCCCGGGTGTTCCAGCGGGCGCAGTGCGTGGTCTGCCACGGCTCCGAGGGGCGCGGCGACGGGCCGGCGGCCGCGAATCTGCGCGCGCCCGGCAAGAACCTGATGACAGACTTCTTTGCCCTCCTGGGCATCCGGCTGCGCGGCGAGCCACTGCCCAGCCGTCCGGCAAACTTCCACAACACCGTCGCGATGCGGTTGAACAGTCCCTTCAGCATGTACGAGACCGTGACCCGGGGCCGTCCCCACACGGCGATGCCGGCCTTCCCGCCGAAGGGCGGCAAGCCGGCCTACGGGGCCACCGCCTTCGGCGTGAACCTGACCGACGAGGAGCGCTGGCACGTCGTCTTCCATGAGTGGACCTACCAGAGTACGCTGGAGGAGATCCTGCGGGGGAAGCGCCTCTACGAGTCCAAAGCGGTCGAGATCGAGGGCTTTGCCGTGACCTGCGCCTCCTGTCACGGCACGGCGGGAGACGGCCGCGGGCCGCGGGGCCGACAGCTGGCGCGGCTGCTGTGGAACTGGTCGCGGGGCCAGGGTCCGGGGATCTTCACCGACATCAACCTCATGGCGCAGCGCAAGCCCAGCGAGCTGTACCAGGCCATCGTCGACGGACGGGGCCTGATGCCCGGCTACCGCGGCAAGCTGACCGACGACGAGATCTGGGCCCTGGTCAACTACGTGTACACCTTTGTTTACGACTACCCGTGGCCCCAGACCGAGCGGTGAAGCCCCGGGGCGTTGCCGGAGGCCCGGGAAAGGCGGTATGGTGATCTGGACATGAACGAGGCGTCTTCGACCCGGGTCAGGCGGCGCGGGTTCCTCAAGCTGGTCACGGCCGTCCCCGTAGCGGGCGCCCTGGCCGCCCTGGCCTCCCCGCTGCTGCGCCTGCTGAAGCCCAACGTCCCCAAGTTCGACCTCCTGCGCCCTACGGCGCCGGACACGGCGAGGGGCGAGGCGATCGTCGCCGCGTCGCTCTCCGAACTGCGGAACCCCTGGGACTTCAAGTACTTCGTCTTCACCCAGCGCTATCCGCAGTACACCCCGCAGGGGTTCAAGACGGCCAGCGTCCCGGGGGTGGCCGTGCGGCTGCCCTACAAGATCCGGCTGCCGCTGGACTGGGCGCAGGCCATCGGCAAGGAGCCCCCGGTCCGGGAGAGCGACATCATCGTCTTCTCCCGCATCTGCCCCCACCTGGGCTGCATCTACAACTACGTGCCGAACTACCGGGAGGTGACGGCGGGCTACGGCGGGTACGTGCCGCCGCCGCAACGGCAGCACGCGCTCATGGCCTGTCCCTGCCACCTGAGCATCTACGACCCGGCCGACCGGGACGTCCCGGGACGCGTGCTGTCCGGACCGGCGCCCAGGCCGCCCCGGACCTTCCTCTTCGAGATCCGGAACGCCGAGATCGTCGTCACCGACGTGGAACCCGGCGGGATCGCCTGAACGGTATGTGGGAACGCCTGCGGGACTGGGTCCGCGAACGCCGCGAGCACCTCAACCTCTTCGACGAGACGCTGGTGGCCCGGCAGGACAACCCCATGTACCTGCTGGGTCCGCTGCTGTACTACTTCTGGCTGATCACGGTGGTCACGGGCGTCGTGTTGATGATCTGGTACGAACCGACCACCGCCGGGGCGTACACCTCGATCGAGCGGATCCAGCGCGAGGTCCCGCTGGGCTGGCTCATCCGCGGCCTGCACAAGTACGCGGCGGACGGGGTCATTCTGACCATCATCCTGCGTATCTACCGGATGTACTTCCTGGGCGAGTATAAGAAGCCGGGCGAGCTGTCCTGGATGCTGGGCTTCCTGGGCCTGATCCTGGCCATGATCTCGGGGATCACCGGCTACCTGCTGATCTGGAACCAGCGGGCCTTCTGGGCGGCGAAGACGGTGCTCACCGTCCCGGTGTACTTCGACGAGCTCCCGGTGATCGGCCGGATGGGCTTCGGCTCCATGATCGCCTACATCTTCCTGGGCGGGCCGGCCATCGGCCAGGCCACGATCACCCGATTCTATGCCATCCACTTCGGGATCTCGCTGGTCCTGCTCATCCTGATCGAGGTGTTCTTCCAGCGCACGCGGCGCAAGCGCATCAACATGTCCCTGCTGCCCATCGTGCTCTTCCTGGCCATGCTGGTGGTGATCAGCTACATCCTCCCCGCCGAGTCCGGCCGGCGCGCGGACCCGACGCGCACGCCGCTGCCGATCCTCTCCGACTGGTACTTCCTGGCCCTCTACCAGTACGTGAAGTACACGCCGCCGCTGTGGGCCGGGCTCGGGCCGGGTCTGCTCATCGGCTACGGGATGCTGGTGCCGTTCCTGGACCGCAGCAAGGGCCGGCGGCCCCTGGAGCGTCCCTTCTTCTTTGTCGTCGGGGTGATGGCCCTGCTCTACTTCCTGGCCTTCACGACGCTCATTCTGTTCAACATCGCGGTGATCGAGCGCGAGCCCTTCATCATCATGAACCTGACCGCCGTCATCCTGGTGCTGGCCTTCCTGTGGGAGCTGCGCTATCGGCGTCGCCAGCGGACGGCGGCGCCCCCGCCGGCGCCGGCCGCGGGCGGGGCGGCGGGGCACTGACGATGCGGCTCCTCTCGATCGTCGCCGCCTTTGTCCTCGCCCTGGGGGCGTTGAGCCGGGGGTGGGCGGCGTTGCGCCGGGCCTGGGCGCAGCCCACGCCGGAGGCCGCGGCGGCGACCCTGCTGTACGCCCTGGTGTTCGTGCTGATGTTCCTCTACCTGGGGTTCTGGGTGTACAGGGCCGATCGCGCCGCAGGGAAGGTGGTGCGGACGATCGGCCTCTACGAGCGGATCCTCAGGCGAAGGGAGGGCCGCGTTGGCTAACCGTCTCCTCCCCGGCGTGATCCTGGCGTCCCTGGTGGCGCTGCTCGCCGCCGCGGGCATCGTCTACGGCGAGGCCACCGACCGCTGGTTCTTCGGGGGGGCGATGATCGGCGTCCTGCTGCTGGCCTACTCGGTCCTCCTCCTCCTGCTGCGGAAGATGGGCATCCTCGGCCCCCGGAAGGCGGAGCGATGACGATCGCCCTGCAGCCCGGCCCCGCTCCCAGGACCGCCGTGCGCGGCCGCTACGGCCGGCTCATGACCTGGCTGCTCCGCGCCACGCTGCGGCTGGATACGGCGATCCACCGGATCTGGCCCACCGACTACAACCCGCTGTACTACACCGGAGGGCTGGCCAACCTCTTCCTGCTGATCCTGGTCCTCTCAGGACTCTTCCTCTTCTTCTATTATGAGGCCAGCCTGGGCGGCGCCTTCGACTCGGTCCGGTACATCACCGAGGGGGTGCCCTACGGCGGGATCATCCGCGGGGTCCACCGCTACGCCGCCGACGCCTTCATCGTCGCCGTCCTGCTGCACCTCTTCCGCAACTGGTTCACCGACCGGTACCTGTTCAGCCGCGACAACCCCTGGATCTCCGGGATGTTCCTGCTGGTCTTCGGGGGCTTCGTCGGCGTCACCGGCTATCAACTGATCTGGGACGAGCGGGCCCAGGTGCTGACCGGACTGTTCCTGGGCCTGCTGCGCTCGATCCCCGGGGTGGGGGACCCTCTGGCCCGGATCTTTCTGGGCGGCGCCGGGGTCAGCGACGGGACGCTCGTCCGGATTCTGTTCCTGCACATCGCGCCGGCGTCCACGCTGTACGTCCTGCTCTGGTGGCATTACCTGCGCCTGCGCCATCCGAAGATCTGGCCGCCGGCCACCTGGGTCCTGTTCAGCGTCGGACTGATCTTCCTGCTGGCCGGCATCATCCCGGCGCGGGGCGGCGAGCCCGCCGCCCCCGGCGCACGCCCGACGGGATTTCCGCTGGACCTCTTCTTCCTGCTGCCGTTCTGGCTGCTGAACTGGATCCCCCCCGGGGGCATGGTGGCGGCGCTGGCGCTGCTTGTGGTGCTCGGCCTGGCCATCCCCTACGTCGGGCGGCGCGAGCACCCGGAGGCGATGAACGTCCGCCATGCCGGCGTGGCCCAGGTCATCGACGGCAACTGCACCGGCTGTGAACTGTGCTACTACGACTGCCCCTACAACGCCATCATCATGGTGTCCTCGCCGGCGCCCGGCCTGTCCCGGGCCGCGGCCAACCGCACCCTGCTGGCCGTCGTGCTGGAGTCCCGCTGTGTGGAGTGCGGGATCTGCGTGGGGGCGTGTCCCTTCGAGGCGCTCGAGCTCCCGGGGTTTCTGGAGCGCGACGTCAAGCGCCTGGTGGCGGAGGCGGTCCGTGCCTGAGAGGACGGCGGCGGCTGGCGAGTGGCCGAAGATCGTCGGATTCGTCTGCGACTGGAGCGTGGATCTGGCTCCGCTGGTGGAAGCCGGTCGCCTGCGGGAGCTGCCCAACGTGCGGATCATCCGCATTCCCTGCTCGGGGTTCGTGCGTCCGGCCTGGCTGGAGGACGCCCTGGGCCGCGGCGCCGACGGTGTCTTCGTCACCGGGTGCCCCTATGGAGACTGTCTCAACCGAGAGGGCAACTACCTGATGCGCGACCGGGTCGATCAGCTGCAGCGTCGCCTGGTGCGCCGGCGCATCGACCCGGCCCGGCTGGCCATGCTGGCCCACGGGCTGCACGACGGGCAGGCATTCCTGGCCGAGATCCGCGCCTTCGTCGAGCGGCTGCGGGCGCTTCCGAAAGCCGCCGCCGCGCGTCCGCCTCAGGCGCCCGCCGCCGCGTCCGCCACGGAGGGAGAAGGCTGATGAGGCGGCGCCCGCTCAAGGTGATCCTGCTCTACGTCCTGTATTACCTCTTCTGGTTCCTCCTGTTGACCTTCGTGGCATCCTTCGGACTCATTGCCGAGACCTAGACGCATCCGAGGACATCCGATCCGGCAGAAGGAGGGAGAGATGGCTCATCGCTTCTGGCTGGCCGTGCTGGTGCTCGCCGTCCTGACGCTCTCCGCCTGCGGACCCGGCGGCGGGGGGGGACCGAGCGGGGGAGGGGCGCCGCCGACCGGAGGAGGGGGTGCCGGCGGAGCGGTCAGCGTCACCGAACACGAGTGGGCGATCGAGATGCCCAAGGAAGTGCCCTCAGGAACGGTCACCTTCACCGTGAAGAACGACGGCGCCGTGGAGCACAACTTTGTGATCCAGGAGACCGGCCAGCGCCTGGACGGCATCATGCCCGGACAGACCAAGACCTTCCAGGTCACGCTGCGGCCGGGTACCTACACGATCGTCTGCGACATCCCCGGCCACAGCGAGGCCGGGATGAAGACGACGGTCACCGCGAAGTAGGCGGGCGACCGGGGAGCCTCCGTGGACCTGGCGGCGATCTACGCGCCCATCCGGGACGACCTGAAGCGGCTGCAGGGGCTGCTGGCGCAGGAACTGGTGGCGCCCGATCCCTTCATCGGCGAGCTGGTCCGCCACGTCCTGGACACGCCGGGGAAGATGATCCGTCCGGCGCTGGTCTGTCTGGCCGCCCAGGCCAGCGGCGGCGCCGGAGAGGCGCGCCTGTGGATCGCCGCAGCCGTGGAACTGATCCACGTCGCCTCGCTCATTCACGACGATATCATCGACGAGGCGGACCTCCGGCGCGGCGTGGCCACCGTCAACGTTCGCTGGAGCAACCAGATCGCGGTGCTGCTGGGCGACTACCTCTTCGCCCGGGCCTTCGACCTCCTCAGCCGCGTGCGCCATCCCGAGGTGGCCCTGTCCCTGGCCCGCGCCTCGGTGGAGATGAGCCAGGCGGAGATCATGCAGATCAAGTACGGCGCGGAACCCCACGACGACGAGGAGATCTACCTGCGGATCATCGGCGGGAAGACGGCACACCTCTTCTCTGCCGCCTGTCGCTCGGGGGCGCTGGTCGCGGGGAACGGCCCGGCCGCGGAGGCGCTGGGACGGTTCGGGCTGGAGTGGGGGATGGCCTTTCAGATTACCGACGACGCCCTCGATCTGACCGGCCGCACGGAAGCGCTGGGCAAACCGATCCACAGCGATATTCGGGGCGGGAAGGTGACCCTGCCCCTGATCCACACGCTGCGCCGCGCCGCGCCCGAGGACCGTGTCCGCCTGCTCGCCCTCCTCCGCGAGGGGACGGCGGCGGACGGACACGTCGCGGAGGTCCAGCAGTTGCTCGGGCGCTACGGGGCGGTGTCCTACGCGCTGGAGGCGGCCGCCGCATACTCCCGCCGGGCGGCCGCGGCGCTGAGCGTCCTGCCCCCCAGTCGGGCTCTGGACAGCCTGCGCGCCCTCACCGAATTCGTCGTGGTGCGCGCCCGCTGACCCCGATGCAAGGACCGATCGCGGTCACCGGTGCCACGGGCTTCGTCGGATCGCACCTCGTCCGGATGCTCCGGGCGGAGGGGCTGCCGGTGCGGGGCGTCGTGCGCGCCCCGGGTCGTGCCGCGGCGCTGCGGGCCCTCGGCTGCCAGGTGACGACGGGCGACGTGCAGGACCGGACTTCGCTCGTCGCGGCGTTCGAGGACTGCGCGGCCGTCGTGCACCTGGTGGCGGTGATCCGGGAGCGCGGCGCGCAGACCTTCGAGGCGATCAACCGGATCGGCGTGGCGAACGCCGTCGCCGCCGCATCCGCCGCCGGCTGCAGCCGATTCGTGCACCTCAGCGCGCTGGGGGCGGCGCCGGACGGCCCCCGCTATCTGCGCTCCAAGTGGGCGGGCGAACAGGAGGTCCGCACCGGCGGGCTGCCCTTCGTCATCTTCCGTCCGTCGATCCTGGTAGGGAGGGGCGGCGGAGCGGCGACGCAGCTGGCGGATGTCGTGCGCTTCGGGCCATGGTATCCGCTGGTGCTCCTGATGGGAGGCCGGAGGGTGTTCGGGCGACTGGCCGCCCTGCTGCCGATCGTCCCGGTGCTGGGCTCCGGCCGGTACCGGTCCATGCCGGTCGCCCTCGACGACGTCCTTCCGGCCCTGCGGCAGGCGCTGGAGCGGGACGATGTGCTGGGCGGGACCTACGAGATCGGGGGCCCGGAGGCCCTGACCTACGACGCCCTGATCCGGACGGTGGCGCAGGTGCTGGGCCTCCGCCGGGTGCTGGTGCACCTGCCTGGTCCTCTGGCGCGCGCCGTCGTCGCGCTTTTCTCCCTGCTGCCCGATCCGCCGATCACGCGGGAGGAGGCCGCCGCGCTGTTCATCGACAACGTCTGCGACAACGCACCCGCCGTGCGCACCTTCGGCCTCACCCTGCGCCCGGTCGAGCAGGCGCTGCGCGAGGCGCTGGCGGCTCCGGAGGCGAAGAGTTCACCAGGGTAGAGCCTGCTGGTCCAGGCGTCGCGGGGAGGCGGATGGGATGCAACATCCCGACGGAGAGGACGGCACCGGCGCGCGGCTCGGCCGTCTGATGCGCAACATCGCGGCGCTGGGGCGCCTGCGGCTGGAAGAGGCGTGGCGGGAGGCATCTGACGCGGCGCGGGGGATGGCGATGGGGATCATCTTCGGTGCCGTCGCCCTCCTCCTCATCCTGCTGGCGGTGCCGATCCTCGTCACCGTCCTCATCCTGGTCCTGGCACTGTTTCTGCCGGCCTGGGCCGCGGCGGCGGCGGTTCTGGGCGCCGTGATCGCCGCGGCCGCCGCCCTCGTCGCTCTGGCCCGTGCCCGGCTGCGCCGGCCCCGGTTCGCGCTCGGGCGGGAGATGAGGGCGGACTGGGAGGCCATCCGGGCATCGGTGGAGGGACGGCGATGACGGCGCGCCGGGCCGACCCGGAGGAGGTGCGGGCGCTGCGCGCGGCGATCGCCGACGACCTGGCAGCGTTGATGCAGGCCGTGCGCCGGCCGGCGGCCGGGGCGCGGGAGGCCGCCGATGTCTCGGAGCAACTGGGGCGCCTGCTCACCGGCCGCGCCGGGTGGGCTGCCGCGGCGGCGGGAGTGCTTGCCGGGCTGGCCCTCGCCGTCTGGTCCCGGCTGCGGCAGGCCCGCCGCTGATGCCGCGGCCGATCTCCTTCGGCCGCAGTCCCCGGGTTCCGAGACGGTGTCAGGCCTGGGACAGAGGAGTACCGCCGACGGTGCTATAATCGGAACGGAGGTGTTCCATGCCGAACATCGGCTGGCCGGAATTGATGGTGATCCTGATTATCGCCCTCCTGCTGTTCGGGCCGCAGCGGCTCGCTGGGATCGGCGGGGCGCTGGGGCGCGCCATTCGCGAGTTTCGCGGCGCGATCCGCGAGGCAGAGAACGAGATCGAGAAGGCACCCGACAAGACGAATCTGGAGAAGCGGGCGTAGGCCGCAGCCGCTGATCGAGGGTTGGACGGCGGGACGACTCCGCCGTCCGACCCTTTTCATTGTTCGTGAGATGAAGGGACGGCGGAGGCGATGAGAGGAGAGATGGAAGACCGTCCCATGACCATCATCGAGCACCTGGAGGAGCTGCGCCATCGGCTGCTCATCGCCGTCGCCGCGTTCGCTGTGGCGACCGTCGCCTCGTTCGTCTTCGTCGAGCAGATTCTGAACGTCCTCATCCGCCCCGTCGGCCGTGTGGTCTTTCTCGCTCCGACCGAAGCCTTCATCGTGCGCATCAAGGTGGCCGCCCTGGCCGGAGCGCTGCTCAGCCTTCCCGTGGTGCTCTACCAGCTGTGGCGGTTTGTGGCCGTGGGCCTCACCCCGACCGAGCGGCGGTACGCGCTGGGGCTTCTGCCCGTCAGCCTGGTCCTCTTCGTCGCCGGGGCGACCTTCGCGTTCTTCACCATCCTGCCGGTGGGCGTCCGCTTTCTGTTGAGCTATCAGACCGAGGCCCTGGTGCCGATGATCTCCATCGGCGCGTACACCTCCTTTGCCACCGCCTTCATCCTCGCTTTCGGACTCGTCTTCCAGCTGCCGGTGGTGGTGCTGCTCCTGGCCCGGCTGGGGATCGTCACCCCGGCCACGCTGGCCGCCGGACGCCGGTACGCACTCCTGGGGATCGTCGCCCTCTCCGCGGTGCTGACCCCGGGCGGCGACGTGGTGTCCCAGGCGTTGATGGCGGTGCCCACCTATCTGCTGTACGAAGCAAGCATCTGGATCGCCCGCGCCTTCGCCCCCAAGCCGGCACGGCAGGAATCCCTCCCCACGGACTGAACCCCTCTGGTGGCCGTTGCGGGGGGGGATGCGATGCGGTCAGGCAGGCGGGCCCGCAACCCGTGGTGGGTGCTGGCGATTGTGGTCAGCCTGGGCGCGGTCCTCGGCATCGTCATCGGGGAGGCGCTCGTCGGCTACCCGGTCCTGGCCTTCCTGTCCCGCGACGTGCACGTGGGGATCGACCCGCCCTTCGTCGTGGACCTCAAGTTCCTCACGGTCACGCTGGGGTTCACCTTCCGTCTGAACCTGGCCGTCCCGATCGGCGTCGTGGTCGCGGCCTGGATCTTCCGCCTCCTGCGGTAGCCCCCCGGAGCCCTCCTGGGCCATTCTCCGCAGTGCTGACCCGGATCGGCCAGCCCGACCTGTTGCCGGCCTCGGGGGGCGTGCCTATACTGGGTCCCCCGTGAGCCTGAAGCGCCTGCCCGCCGAACTGCGTCCCCGCGAACGGCTGCGGAGCCAGGGGGCGGGGGCGCTCTCCACCGCCGAGTTGCTCGCCGTCGTCATCGGGACGGGCACCCGCACCACCTCCGCCCTCGAGGTCGGGATGCGGCTGCTGCGGCACTTCGGATCGCTGGCCGAGGTGATGCGTGCGCCGCTGGCCGAGCTGGTCACCATCCCCGGGATGGGCGAGGTCCGCGCCCTTCAGGTCGCGGCCGCCCTCGAACTCGGCCGGCGGCTGCTGGAACCCGCGCCCCTGCGTCGCGTGATCCGGTCCGCCGCCGACGCCGCGGCGGTGTGCTCGTCCATGCGCCGGCTGGATCGCGAGCACTTCCGGGTGATCCTGCTCAACACGCGACACGAGATCCTGGACATCGTCGACGTGTCCGTGGGCGGTCTGGCCTCCGCACCGGTCCATCCCCGGGAAGTGTTCAAGGAGGCCATCCGTCGCAGCGCCGCGGCGGTCATCCTGGTCCACAACCACCCGTCCGGCCACCCTGAGCCGAGCGGCGACGACCTGGTCATCACCGAGCAGTTGCGCGCCGCGGGCCGTCTGGTGGGGATCGAGGTTCTGGACCACCTGATCATCGGGGAGAGGACGTTTACCAGCCTTCGCGAACAACGGCAGGGATTCTAGCGGGCCAGGCTGCGGATGGGGGCGGCGGGCTCCGGTGACGGCGGGCCGGGTGACGGCGGACCGCCGGCCGCGCCGAGGTCCGACGGCGTCTGCGCCTTGAGTGCGTGTCTTCGGGTATGATGGGAGTGACGATGGACGGGAGGCAGGCATGGTGCTCGACGGTTTGTTCGGTCGGCTGAGTCGGGACATGGGGGTGGATCTCGGGACGGCGAACACCCTGATCTACGTCCGACGGGAGGGGATCGTTCTTCGGGAGCCGTCCGTCGTGGCCAAACGCGCCGACGACGGACAGATCCTGGCCGTTGGCGACGAAGCCAAGCGGATGATCGGGCGGACGCCCGGTGAGATCATCGCCACCCGCCCGCTGCGCGACGGCGTGATCGCCGATTTCGACACCACGGCGGCGATGCTGCAGTACTTCATCCGCAAGGGGCTCAAGGGGCGAACCTTTCTCCGTCCCCGCGTCATCGTCGGCATCCCCTCGGGCGTCACGGGCGTGGAACGCCGCGCGGTGATCGACGCCACAGAGCAGGCCGGGGCGCGCGAAGCGTACCTGATCGAGGAGCCGATGGCCGCCGCGATCGGGGCCGGCCTGCCGGTGAGCGAACCGGTCGGGAGCATGGTCGTGGACATCGGGGGCGGGACTACCGAGGTGGCCGTGATTGCCCTCGGGGGCATCGTGACCAGCAAGTCCATCCGGGTGGGCGGCGACGAGATGGACGAGGCCATCATCCAGTACTGCCGCCGCGCCTACAACCTGCTGATCGGCGAGCGCACCGCCGAGGAGATCAAGATCCAGATCGGGTCGGCGTATCCCATGAAGGACGAACAGACGATCGACGTCCGCGGGCGCGACCTGGTGAGCGGATTGCCCCGGACGGTGCGCATGACGAGTTCGGAGGCGCGCGAGGCCCTGGCCGAGCCCGTGGCGCAGATCGTCGAAGCGGTGAAGCAGACGCTGGAGCGGACGCCGCCGGAGCTGGCCGCCGACATCGTGGACCGCGGGATCATCATGGCCGGGGGCGGCTCGCTGCTGCGCGGCATCGACCGGCTGCTGGCGGAGGAGACCGGCATGCCCGTCACCATCACCGACGATCCCCTGTCCGCGGTGGCCATCGGCACCGGTCGGGCGCTGGAAGAGATCGAGATGCTGAAGCGGATTCTCATCACCTCCCGGAGGCTGTAGGTGGTGTGACCGAACTGCTCCTGGCCCGGCGGCGGGGCGCCATCTTCCTGGTCCTGCTGCTGCTCATGCTTGTCCTGCTGAGCAGCCAGAGCCGCACCGCGGATCGGCGCGACGCAGGGGCGGTGGGCCGGGCGGTCCTCACGCTGCTGTGGCCGGTGCAGTCCGGGATGGTCCGCCTGGCCGACGGTGCGGCGGGCCTGTGGGGGCGGTTCACGGAGATCGGCCGCCTGCGCCGGGAGAACCTACGGTTGCGCGCGGAAGTGGAGGCCCTCCGCCGCGAGGTGGCCCGGTTGCGCGAGGCCTCCGCCGAGGCGGAACGGCTGGAGCGCCTCCTCGCCTTTCGCGCCCGGGTCGGCTATCGGAGCGTGGCCGCCCGGGTCGTGGGGCGCGACGCCGCCCGCTGGTTCAGCACCCTCGTCGTCGATCGGGGGAGCCGGGACGGGATCCGGCCCGGCACGCCGGCGGTGACCCCCACCGGGGTGGTTGGACGCGTCATCGAGGTCACGCCCTTCGCCTCGCGTGTCCTGCTCATCGCCGACTCACGCAGCGCCGTGGGGGTGTTCGTCCAGCGCACCCGCGACGCGGCGGTGGTGGAAGGGCGCAACACGGAGCGCCTGCACCTGAAGTATCTGTCGACGGCAGCGCAGGTTCGGGCCGGGGACCTGCTCGTGACCTCGGGGCTGGGCGGGGTGTTCCCCCCGGGCCTGGTGGTGGGGCGAATCGCCACGGTGGAGAGAGAGGAGGGAGCGTTGCTGCAGGAAGCCGAGGTGGAACCGGCGGCGCGGCTGGATCGGCTGGAGGAACTGCTGCTCCTCCTGCCGCAAGAGTGAGACTGCTGGCCTACGGTGGGTTGCTGGTCGCATCAGCCCTGGTGCACGTTGCCTGGCTGTCTCGTCTGGAGATTTCGGGGGCGATCCTTGATCCGTTGCTGCCGATCGCGGTGGCGGTCGGCATTCTGCGGGGCGCGTCGTCCGGCGCGGTGGTCGGAACGGCCGGAGGCCTCCTGCAGGACCTGCTGAGCGGGGGGCCGCTCGGCGTCAACGGCTTCGCCAAACTCGTGGTGGGATTCGCCTCGGGGCTGTTCGAGCGGAGCATCTACATCGAGAACCCGCTGCTGCCCGCCGTCGCCACCTTCGCCGGGACGCTGCTGGGCGAGGTCCTGCTGGCCGTCGTCGGTCAGGTGACCGGCTTCGGCCGTGAACCCCTGTCGGGCGTCCTGGGCCGCGCCGGGGTGCAGGCGGCACTGAACAGTGCCGTGGCTCCCTTCCTGTTCCGAGTCGTCAGGAGGATCGAGGTCCGGCTGGAGGAGCCGCGGTAACTCCGGACGACCGACGGGCCATGGCCGGGCGGCGGCTCCCCGGCGGGGTGCATCCGAATTCCGATGCGTACCGACTATGTGCCGCCCTTTCGGCGGCTTCGCGTCCTCAACACGATCATCGTCGCCCTGTTCGGGCTGCTGGTGGCGCGCCTGTGGCAGCTCCAGGTCTGGCACGGCGCGCACTACCTGCGGCAGTCGGAAGAGAACCGCATCCGCGACTACATCCTGACCGCGCCCCGGGGGGTGATATACGACCGGCACGGTCGGCCGCTGGTCAGCAACCGTCCGGCCTTCACCGTGGCCATCCTGCCCCTCGAACTCAAGGACGCTGCCCGCGTCCTCCCGCGGCTGGCCCAGCTGGTGGGCATGCCGGCGGAGGAGATTCGACGGCGGATCGACGCCCACCGCGAGCGCCCCTTCGAGCCGGTGCGGATCCGGCGGGATGTCGGGGCCGCGGTCGTGGCCCGGATCGAGGAACACCGGATGGAGCTGCCCGGCGTGGTCATCCTGGTGGAGCCGGTGCGGCACTACCTCTACGGGCCGATGGCCGCGCACGTCTTCGGCTACCTCGGAGAGATCAATGAAGAGGAGCTGCGAGAGCGTCGCGACCGCGGCTACCGCCCCGGAGACCTCGTCGGCAAAGCCGGCGTGGAGCGGGTGTATGAATCGGTGCTGCGCGGGGTGGACGGACGGCTGCGCATGGAGGTGGACGCCCTCGGCCGTCCGCTGCGCGTCCTCCAGCGCATCCCGGCCGTCCCCGGGCGGCCCATCGTGCTGACGTTGGATCTCACCCTGCAGAAGGCCGCCTTCCAGGGGCTGCGGGACGGGCCGCAGCCCTCGGGCGCAGTGGTGGCGATGGACCCCCGCTCCGGGGAGATCCTGGCCCTGGAGAGCCAGCCGGCCTACGATCCCAACGAGTTCGCCATCGGGATCACATCGGAGCGCTGGCAGGCGCTCACCGGAAATCCCCTGCGGCCGCTGCTGAATCGGGCCCTGGGGGCGGCGTTCGAGCCCGGCTCGGTCTTCAAGATCGTCACCGCCGTGGCCGCCCTGGAAGAGGGGCTCGTCGGCCCGACCACCACATTCTACGCGCCCGGATATTACCGTCTGGGCCGCTGGGTCTTCCGCGACCTGCGGGCCTGGGGGACGGTGACCTTTCTCCAGGGGATCCAGAACTCGATCAACGTGGTGTTCTACACCCTGGGGTACCGGCTGGGGGGCGAGACCCTCGCCGCGTACGCGCATAAGATGGGGCTCGGCGCGGTGACCGGCATCGACCTTACCGGGGAGGTCTCGGGCACGATCCCCAGCCCCGCGACCAAGCAACACCTCGTCGGGGAGCCGTGGTATCCGGGAGATGCCGTGAATATGTCCATCGGTCAGGGCGCGGTCACGGTGACGCCCCTGCAGGTGGCGCGCATGATCGCCTCGGTGGCCAACGGCGGGACGCTCCTGCAACCCCACGTCCTGCTCCAGGCTCAGGCCGGCGGTCGGACCGTCCGGTCCCAGCCGGTGGTCCAGCGCCGCGGACTCTACGACGCCCGGGCTCTCGCCGTCCTGCGGGCGGGGCTGCGGGCGGCGGTGGAGCGGGGCACGGGACGGGCGACGAACCTGGCGCAGGTCGCCGTGGCGGGGAAGACCGGCAGCGCGGAGAACCCCCGGGGGAAACCCCATGCCTGGTTCGCCGGATACGCGCCGGCGGACGCCCCCCGCCTCGTCGTGGTGGCGTTCGTCGAGCACGGCTTTCGCGGGGGGATGACCGCCACGCCCATCGTCCGCCGCGTGATGGAGGCCGCCTTCCCCGAGGCCCCGGCGGTGGGACCGGAGGACGGCCGGTGAAGCCGCGGGTGCTGCGCTATGTGGACTGGGCCCTCGTGGCCTCGACGCTGGCCCTGATCCTGGGCGGCGCGGTCATCCTCTTCTCCGCGACCAGAACCTTCCCCGACCCGTGGGCCTTCGTCAAGGCCAGGGCCGTGCACGTCGTCCTGGGCGGCGTCATCCTTGTGCTCGTCGCCGCCGTGGACTACCAGGTCCTGGCGCGCTGGTGGCGGCCGCTGTGGCTGGGGACCGTCATCCTCCTCGCCGCGGTGGACATCGTCGGTCGCACGGCGCAGGGCGCCCAGCGCTGGCTCCCGCTGGGCCCGCTGAGCTTCCAGCCCTCCGAGGTGGCCAAGGTCCTTCTCATCATCACCCTGGCCAAGCACCTGGACGGCCACGGGGAGCCGACTTCGCTGCGTCAGGTCTTTCCGGTGCTGCTGCATGCCGCGGTGCCCATCGTCCTGATCGTGCAGCAGCCGGACATGGGGACGGCGCTGGTGCTGCTGGCCATCCTGCTGGCGATGCTGTTCGCCGCCGGGACACCCGTGCGCCTGTTGGGCGGGCTGGCCGCGGCCGGGGCGCTGGCCGCACCGGTCCTGTGGCGTATGCTCCACGACTACCAGCGGCGGCGGCTCATCGTGTTCCTCGATCCGGGGAGCGACCCCTTGGGCGCGGGCTATGCCCTGATCCAGTCCAAGATCGCCGTAGGGTCGGGCCAGCTGCTGGGGAAGGGCTTCCTGCAGGGCACCCAGAACCTGCTCCGCTTCATCCCGGAGCAGCACACGGACTTCATCTTCACCGTGATCGGGGAGGAGCTGGGCTTCCTCGGGGCCCTGACCCTGCTGGCGCTGTTCGGTTTCTGGGTGTGGCGGGCCGCCGCCGTGGCCCGGGTCGCCAAGGACCGGCTGGGGATGCTCATGGCCGTCGGCGTGCTGGCCATGATCGCCTTCCACCTGTTCATCAACGTGGGGATGACGGTGGGCCTGGCGCCCATCACGGGGATCCCGTTGCCCTTCGTCAGCCACGGCGGCAGCGCGTTGATCGCGATGCTGGCCGCCACAGGGTTGCTGTTGAACGTTGGCATGCGCCGGAAGAAGATCTTGTTCTGATCCTGTCGGTGAGGGTGGTGCGTTCGGGAGTGGCCATGACCAAAGAGATCATCGCCAACATCGATCCCCTCGAGACCCGTGTCGCCGTGCGGGAGGAGGGGCAGCTGGTCAACCTGTATATCGAGCGCGGCGAGCCGCTGGCGGGAAACATCTACAAGGGCCGGGTGGCCAACGTGCTGCCGGGGATGGAGGCGGCCTTCGTGGACATCGGGCTGGAGCGCAACGCCTTTCTCCACGTCGGAGACATTCGCTCCCAGCGGCTGGCCGGCGAGGAGGTGGAAGAGTCCTTCGGCAAAGGGGCGATCGCCCAGCGGCTGCGTGTCGGTCAGGAGATCCTGGTCCAGGTGACCAAGGAGCCGATGGGGACCAAGGGCGCGCGGGTCACCACCTACATCGCGCTCCCCGCCTACCATCTCGTGCTCATGCCCACCGTGAACTACGTGGGGGTGAGCCGGCGGATCGAGGACGAGCAGGAGCGCAAGCGGCTGCGCCAGCTCGCCGACCGGCTGCGGCCCAAGGGCATCGGGGTCATCGTGCGCACCGCGGCGGCGGGAGCCAAGGAGCAGGCCCTGGCCGACGACCTCAAGTACCTGTTGCAACTGTGGAACCGCGTCGAAGAGCGCTCCAAGAACAGCCGGGCGCCGGCCCTGGTGTACCAGGACCTGCACCTGATTCGCCGGGTGGTGCGTGACCTGTTCACGGCCGAGGTCGACCGGTTCCTCATCGATGCCAAGGACGAGTTTCAGCGCGTGCAGGACCTGCTGAGTTCCTTTGCCCCCGAGCTGAAGCCCCGCGTCCATCTCTACCAGGGAGAGACCCCGGTGTTCGAGCACACCGGCGTGGAGCGCGAGCTGGAGAAGGCGCTGCACCGAAAGGTCTGGCTGCGCTCCGGCGGCTACATCGTCGTGGACCGCACCGAGGCGCTGACCATTATCGATGTCAACACCGGGAAGTACGTGGGCAAGACCGACCTGGCCAGCACGATCCTGCGCACCAACCTGGAGGCGGTGGACGAAATTGTGCGCCAGATCCGGTTGCGCGACATCGGCGGCATCATCCTCGTGGACTTCATCGACATGGAGAGCGAGGCGCACCGCAAGAAGGTGATGGCCGCCCTCCAGGAGGCCGTGCGGCGCGACCGCTCCAAGGTGCACGTCATCGACCTGACTGCGCTGGGGCTGGTGGAGATCACGCGCAAGCGCGTCTACCAGGATCTGGAAGAGGTGATGCGGGAGCCCTGTCCCTATTGCGAAGGCCGGGGACGGGTGTTCACTGCCGAGACGATGGCCCTGCGCATCCGCCGGGACCTGCGCCGGTTCCTGCGCAGCGCCAAGGGCGGCGCCCTGCTGGTCGAAGTGCATCCCGATGTCTACCGGCTTCTGACGGCCGGCGGCGAGGGGTGGGTCCGGCCGCTGGAGGACCAGACCGGCAAGCGCCTGCGTCTGCGCAGCCGTGAGGGGATGCATGTGGAGCGGGTACGGCTGGTCGAGGCGGGGTCGGTGGAGGGGCTGGAGGAGGCGGCCCGCAGCGGGCAGGAGCAGATCTTCTGGATCGCCCACGAACCGGCCGATGCCGTCCGGTTCGCCGAGCCGGACGAGGAGCAGGAGGTGGCCCTGGTCGGTGCCGGTCGGCGGGACGGCCTGCTGGTGCGGCTGCGCCGATTGCTCGGCGGAAGTTGATGTGATAGAATTCGTCGGGTCCGAAGACGCGGCGAGACCGGGCTGGTGCCGCCGCGTGGTCCGGGCCTGGGCACCGTCGGGAGAGGATCTCGTGTACGCCGTTATCGAGAGTGGGGGGAAGCAGTACCGCGTCGAGAAGGGCGCGCTGGTGCAGGTGGAGCGTCTCGACGCCGCGCCGGGGACGCAGGTGACGCTGGATCGCGTCCTGCTCGTCGCCGACGGCCCCACCGTGAAGGTGGGCGCTCCGGTGGTGCCCGGCGCCGTGGTCCGGGCCACCGTGCTCGAGCACGGTCGAAGCAAGAAGATCCTGGTCCTGAAGTACAAGGCCAAGGCCCACTATCGCCGGCGGCAGGGACACCGCCAGGGCTATACCCGTCTGCGGATCGACGAGATCACCGTCTGAGCCGGGATCACCGTCTGCGTCGGGATCATCATCTGCGGTCGGAGGGTCGGTAGCGATGGCGCACAAGAAGGGCATGGGGTCGTCCCGCAACGGGCGGGACAGCAGGAGCAAGCGGCTCGGGATCAAGGCCTTCGCCGGCGAGCGGGTGCAGCCCGGCAGCGTGCTGGTCCGGCAGCGCGGCACGAAGGTGCGCCCCGGACTCAACGTGGGCATCGGCCGCGATCACACCCTGTTTGCCCTCGTGGCCGGCACGGTGGCCTTCGAACGCCGCGGTCGCGACGGCCGCCAGGTCAGCGTCTACCCGGTGCCGGCGTAAGGCAGGAGATCCGCCGCGGCGCGTGGCGTCGGCCTCGCGCCAACGCGCCTGCGGAACCGGACGTGCCTGCGGGGACGCGTCGGCGTGAAGGAGTCTCCTTCCAGGCCCGGTCCCGCTCCGGCGGGTCGGGCCTTTTGTCTGCCGACCCGGGGTCCACGGTGATGTTCATCGATCGTGCGGTGATCCACGTGAAAGGCGGCGACGGCGGGCGCGGCGCGGTGAGCTTCCGGCGGGAGAAGTCCCTCCCCAAGGGCGGGCCGGACGGGGGCGACGGCGGCCAGGGCGGCGATGTGGTGCTGGTGGCCGACGAGGGGCTGTCCACGCTGCTCGACTTCCAGTACCGGCGACACTACCGCGCCGAACGCGGGGCCCACGGAGAGGGGGGCAACCGTCACGGACGCCGGGGAAGCTCGCTGATCGTTCCGGTCCCCGCGGGCACCGTGGTCCGTGACGCCCGGACCCGGGAGGTCCTGGCCGATCTCGTCCGGCACGGGCAGCGGGTCGTCGTGGCGCGGGGAGGCCGCGGGGGACGGGGGAACGCCCGGTTCGCCACGTCCACGCGCCGCGCGCCGCGTCGGGCCGAACCGGGAGAGCCCGGGGAGGAGCGGGACGTCGAGCTGGAACTGAAGCTCATCGCCGATGTGGGACTGGTCGGGTTCCCCAACACGGGCAAGTCGACGCTGCTGGCCCGGGTCTCCGCGGCGCGCCCGAAGATCGCCGACTACCCCTTCACGACGACGGAGCCGTGCCTCGGCGTCGTGGCCGTTCCCGACGGCCGGAGTTTCGTGCTGGCCGACATCCCGGGACTGATCGCCGGCGCGCATCAGGGGCTGGGACTGGGCCACACCTTTCTCCGCCACATCGCCCGGACCAAAGTGTTGATTCACCTCGTCGATCTTGCCGCGCCCGAGCGCGATCCGGTGGGCGATATCGAGATCATCAACCGGGAACTCCGCCTCTACGATCCGGCGCTGGGGGAGCGCCCGATGCTGTACGCGCTGAACAAGGTCGATCTCCCCGGAGCCCGGGAGCGGGCGGTCCAGGTTTCGGCGGTTCTGGAAGCGAGAGGCTGCCGTCTCTTCGTGATCTCCGCCGCCACGGGGGAGGGCGTCGATCTCCTGATGTCGGCGGCCGCCGACCTGCTGGCCCGCAGAGGCGAGGGGGCCGCCCCGCTGGCGACCGCGCAGGACGGGGACAGCGGGAGGACGCAGGAGGACGGCGAGATAGAGAGGATGAGGGGCGCAGGCACGGTGACAGGCGCAGGGACGGCCTAGACGGCAGGTTTTGTCGTGGCGCGCATCGGCATCATGGGCGGGACGTTCGACCCGATCCACTACGGCCATCTGGTCACGGCCGAGGAAGCCCGCTTCCAGTTCGCTCTGGATCACGTGTACTTCGTGCCAAACCGCTATCCGCCCCACAAGTCGCTGGATCACGTCACCGATCCCGAGCACCGGTTTCGGATGACCCAGCTGGCCGTGCAGAGCAACCCGCGGTTCTCCGTCTCGCGGATCGAAATCGACCGGCCGGGTCCCTCCTACACCATCGACACGCTGCTCGCCCTGCGCAGGGAGTATGCCGCGGGGGACCTGTTCTACATCACCGGCGCGGATGCCATCCTCCAGATCGTCCGCGGGGAGTGGCAGCGCGCGGCCGAACTGCTGGAGCTGTGCCAGTTCATCGCCGCCAGCCGGCCCGGCTTTCCCATCGGCGTGGACGACCTGCGCCGGTACAATGTGACGGGACGGGTGCTGGAGAACCTGCACGTCATGGAGATCCCGGCCCTGGCCATCTCCTCCACCGATATCCGGGCCCGTGTCGCCGCAGGTCGCCCTATTCGCTATCTGGTGCCCGATGCGGTCGCCGCGTACATTGCCGAGCACGGGCTGTACCGGCGCCCTGGGACGCCGTTACCGTGAGGGCGTCGCGGTGCCGGTCGGTCGGACGGGTCGGGGCCTGTCGGGACGGCGGCGCGGCGGGAGTGCGGCGACCATGAAGGCGGCGCGGCAGCTGGCCCTGGCCGCCGCTGCGGCGATGGACGCCAAGAAGGCCTCGGACGTGGTGATCCTGGATCTGCGGGCGCATACGTTGGTGGCCGACTACTTCGTGATCGGGTCGGCCGAGACCACGGTGCAGCTCCGCGCCGTGACCGAGGCCGTGGAGGAGGCACTCGCCGAGGCGGGGGCGATCCTCCTCGGACGCGAAGGACACGCCCGCGCGCGGTGGATTCTCCTGGACTTCGGCCCGGTCGTCGTGCACATCTTCGGCCCGGAGGCCCGGCGGCTGTACAACCTGGAGCGGTTGTGGGCCGACTCGCCGATCGTCGAGCGCTAGCCGCGGGTGGAGCGGGCGACGTGCGGGGCGCCGGCGGTGGGGCGGCGCCGAACGTGGCGGTGCGGGGACGGCGGAGCCGGCGGGACCGGGGAAGGCGATCATGGCGAAGCTGACCTTCCGTACGAGCGAGCCGGGCGATGTTGACACCCTCGTGGCCCTCTACGACCGCCACTACGAAGGCGGGTACTCGGCCTGCTTCGATCGGTACGGTCCGGCCACGCCCCGGGACTTCTGGTGGGTCCAGTCGGAGAAGTCGCTCACCCTGGTCGAGGTGAATCGGAAGGTCGTCGGCCTGATCGTCATCGGGCGCTCGGGGAGACGGCTGCTGGCGGAGGAGGTGATCCTGGACGTCGATCGCGGAGAGCGGGATGATCTCCTCCCTCAACTCCACGAGTGGCTCACCCGTCGCTTCCAGCAGGCGCGGCAGGAGGTCCTGTCGATCCGCGGGGCGGAGACCAACGCCGTTGTGCTGGCCATGGCCCGCACCTTCGGATTTGTTTTCGCCGACGCGCTGGTTGTGGCCGTCGGCGGCCGGCCGGCCGCGGGGGCCCCGACCGCGACCGGCCGGCCGCCGGCCGGCGGACCGGCGCACGACGAGGACCGGTCACCCGGGGAGGGCCCCCGCGGCTACCGCATCCGCCGGGCTCGGCCCTCCGACGAGCAGGCCCTTTCGCAACTGCACGAGGAGACCGTGGGGCCGGTCCGGGCCAGCGATCTCAAGGCGCTGTGGACCCTACCCGATGTCCGTATCCTCCTGGCGGAGCGCGACACGTTTCCGGTGGGGTTTCTGATTGCGCAGGTACGAGACGGTGCCGGGCGGTGGCTCGTCGGTGTGCGTCAGACCCACCGGGGCAAAGGGCTCGGCCGGGCGCTGGCCGCGGAGGCCCTGCAGTTCTTCCGTGCCAGACGCGTTCCGGCCGTCACCACCTACTGGGGGACGGACTCAGGCGCGATACGCCTGGCCCGCGCGATCGGGGCGAAGACGGAGCGGGTCTTCCTGTACTTCCAGCGACCGCTGTGACGACAGTCGTCCGCTAGGCGGCCTTCTCCTCAGGCTTGAAGGTGAAACGGTTGCCGCAGTTCCGGCACTTCCACTTCTGCGCGCCTGTTTCGTCGCGTCCCTGATAGTCGATGTGGGTGCTCTTGCAGGCCGGACAGCGGTCGGCGCCCTTCATCCCCATGGCCATCCCCCCTTGCCTTTATCCTAGTCGCCCGGAAGGGCCTGCCAATCCGGCAGGGGCTGTATACACGAAGACGGGCGCGCTCTCCCCGCACGCGGCCTACGGCGGCGGTCCCCGCAGGCCGGCCCGGACCTCCGCCTCGTACCGGTTGTGCGCCCGGCAGCGCAGCTGGAGGTTGTCGACCGTCGCCCTCCCACCGGCGCTGAACGGAACGATGTGGTGGAACTCGAGGAAGCCGCGCTCCGTGCACCGATGGCCGTCGCCGCTTGTGAAGGTGCACCGTCCCTCGTCGCGGAGCCACACCGCCCTTCTGACGTCCGGCGGGATGTAGCGCGAGCCGGGCGGAATGTCGCGCGAGCCGGGCCGGGGCTCCCGCAGTGGAGACCCGCCGGGAGGGGCCTTCGACGACGGTTCCAAGGAGGGCGCCGTGCGGGCCGTGCCCGGCCGGGGGGGCGCGCGGTCGGCGGCCCCGAGCTTCCGCTTCATCAGTTCGTTCAGCAACGCCGTCAGCGCTCGATCGACGATCTTCCCGACGTCGCCGTCGGGAATCTGGTGGCGTAGCAGGTCCTGCGCGGCGCGGAGTTTGGCGTGGGTGTCGGGGCTGGCCGTGAACTGGACCCGGTAGAACTGTTCCGCCAGTGGGGTGATGGCCGCGCGCCGAGAAGCAGGCGGCGTGGTCGGCGACGGCGCGGGGGGTGAGACGTGCCGGATGCGATCCTCCGACGATACCGGCGATGGGCCGGCGGCGTCCGGGCCGGGGGCAGGTTCCGGCCCGGATGTATCCAGGATCGGCCCGGACGTGGTTGCGGCGGCGGGCGACGGGGCGGGGAGCCGGCGGATCAGCGAGCGTGCCGGCGGACGAGGCCGGAGCCGGGCGATGATCTCCTCGACCTGCCGCCTGGACTTGTGGGTGACGGCGGCCAGCAGGTCACGGTGGTTGTCCGGCGTCAACTCCGGCGCCAACAGCGTGACAGCGGTGAGGGTGACCGAGCCGTCGGCCAGAAGATCCAGGACGAGGGGATAGCGCCGGGCCGCACGCGCGGCCTGAATCCGGCCGTACGCCGCATGCTCGGACAGGTGGAGGAACTGGGTAAGGTAGGCGAAGAGCGATGAGGCGCCTTCCTCGAGGTACAGCTGCCGTTCGTCCAGCACGGCCAGATGGGCAATCAGGATGGCCGTGGCCCGGCGCTCATCGGCGGCAAGCCCCTTGACCCGCGCCACCAGTTCCCGGTTGGTGAGGCGGCGGGCTCCCGACAGCGACACGACACTGACGGCTGTTGAGGCGGTATCCACCGCCGCGGTCCCGAGCGGTGCGGCTTCGCTGCGCATCGCCAATCATGATGGCACGCCGCCGTCTGAAGACTATGCCCCCGCCGGACTGTTTGGTAGGCTCCACGCCCAACTCGGTTCAGAACCAAGTGGTGGGGCCTGTGGGGGCCAATGTGCGGGCCGGCAGGTCACAGGGCAAGGCCTGCCTCCGCTGCGTCTTCGGCGTGGGGGCGCCCTCGCCCTCGATTGACGCCGAATGCACGGCGTCGTTATAATGGCAGGGCGTAACGCGATGACCGGAAGCAGTAGGCCGGCGCTCGGGCCCAAGCGAGCCGGTGGAACGGGTGGAACGACCGGTGCCAGGAGCCAGCCGAACTCGTCCGGGAGCAGCGGACCCGACCGCACGGGCGTTGACCCGCCTGCGCGCAGGGTCGCCGGGGCTCACCCGATACGTGAGGTGAGCGGATAGCGTTGCCGGGGCTGTAGCTCAGAGGGAGAGCGCCCGCTTGGCGTGCGGGAGGTCGAGGGTTCAATTCCCTCCAGCTCCACCAGAGACGCTGTCAATCGTGGGTGGTACCGCGGAGGCCGCCTTCGTCCCACGGGACGAGGCGGCGTTTCTACTTTGGAGGGATGACGATGGCCGCATCGATCTGGTTCAACGGGGCGCTGGTCGCCGCGGAGGAGGCGCGCGTGCCGGTTACGGTCCACGCGCTGCATTACGGCAGTTCCGTCTTTGAAGGGATCCGCGCCTACGCCACCCCCCGGGGACCGGCGGTGTTCTGCCTGGCCCAGCACGTGCGCCGGCTGGTGGATTCCTGCCGGATTTTCCGCATGACGCTGCCCTACAGCGCGGCGGAGCTCACCGACGCGATCCTGACCACGGTGCGCGTCAACGGCCATGAGAGCTGCTATATCCGCCCCATCGTCTTTCGCGGGACGGGGACCTTCGGCCTGGACCCGCGGAAGGCCTCGGTGGAGGTGGCGATCATCACCTTCGAGTGGGGACGGTACCTGGGCCAGGAGGCCCTGGAGCAGGGGGTCGATGTGATGGTCAGTTCCTGGCGGCGGGCCGCGCCGGACACCGCCGTCCCCATGGCGAAGATCGGCGGCCAGTATGTGACGTCGCAACTGATCGCGATGGAGGCCGCCGATCACGGGTTCACCGAAGGCATCGCCCTGGACGCCCAGGGGTTCGTCAGCGAGGGCAGCGGCGAGAACATCTTCCTGGTGCGGGAGGGAGTGGTGTACACGCCCCCGCTGTCGGCAAGCGTCCTCCCCGGCGTGACGCGCACCGTGGTGGTGACGATGCTGCGGGATCTGGGGGTCCCGGTACGGGAGGAACCGCTCCTCCGCGAGGCCCTGTACACCGCCGACGAGCTGTTCTTCACGGGGACGGCGGCGGAGATCACCCCGGTCCGCTCCGTGGACCGGATTCCCGTCGGCAGCGGCCGCCGCGGCCCGCTGACGGTGCGGCTGCAGGAGCAGTTCTTCGGCCTCATCTCGGGCGCCGTGCCGGACCGGCACGGCTGGCTGACCTATGTCCGCGCCGGTGCCGAAACACCGGGGCGCCCGGGAGTCGAGGCGAGGGCGGAAGAGGACGTGAGGGCGTAGGGGAGGTGGCCAGGGTCATGCGTTACGACGCCACCGCAATCGAGGCCAAGTGGCAGGCCCGGTGGGAGGCGGACCGGCTGTACCACGCCCCCGATTTCGATCCCCGGCCCAAGTGGTACTTCCTGACGATGTACCCCTATCCGTCGGGAGACCTGCACATCGGGCACTGGTATGCCATGGCACCCTCGGACGCTGCGGCGCGCTTCCGGCGCATGCAGGGCTACAACGTGATGTTCCCCATCGGCTTCGACGCCTTCGGGCTGCCTGCGGAGAACGCCGCGATCCAGCACGGGATCCACCCGTACACCTGGACGATGGAGAACATCCAGCGCATGCGCCGCCAGCTGCGCTCCATGGGGGCGATGTGGGACTGGGACCGCGAAATCGTCACCTGCGACCCCGAGTACTACAAGTGGAACCAGTGGTTCTTCCTGCGGATGTACGAACGCGGCCTGGCCTATCGCGCTTTGGCGCCCGTGGACTGGTGCCCCCGCGACAACACGACGCTGGCCCGGGAGCAGGTGGTCGGAGAAGAGCGCGTCTGCGAGCGCTGCGGCACGCCGGTGGTGAAGAAGAACCTGGAGCAGTGGTTCCTGCGGATCACGGCCTACGCCGAGGAGTTGCTGAACTTCTCCGGCATCGAGTGGCCGGAGCGGGTGCGGGTGCTGCAGGAGAACTGGATCGGCCGCAGCCCCGGGGTGGAGTTCGAGCTGAAGGTCGCGGGTCACCCCGACGCCGGCTTCCGGGTGTTCACGACACGGCCGGATACGGTGTACGGCATGACCTTTGCGGTCCTGGCCCCCGAGCATCCGCTGGTGGATCGCCTGACCACGCCGGAATGCAAGGCGGAGGTCGAGGCCTACAAGTTCAAGGCGGCGCGCACCTCCGACATCGAGCGGCTGTCCACGGAGAAGGAGCGGGACGGGGTGTTCATCGGAGCCTACGCGGTGAACCCCATGAACCAGGAGAAGGTGCCGATCTTCATCGCCGATTACGTCCTGCTGACCTACGGGACGGGGGCGATCCAGGGCGTGCCGGCCCACGACGCCCGGGACTTCGCCTTCGCCCGCCGCTACGGCCTGCCCATTCCCGTCGTCGTCGCCCCGCCGGGCTGGGACGGGAGCCCGCTGCGCGAGGCGTATCTGGGCGAAGGGACGATGGTGAATTCGGGTCCCTTCAGCGGCCTGTCCTCCGCGAGGGGCTGGGAAGCCGTCGCCGACTATATGGAGCAGCACGGCATCGGCAAGAGAACGGTCCACTACCGGCTGCACGACTGGCTGATCAGCCGGCAGCGCTACTGGGGGACGCCCATCCCGATCATCTACTGCCCGCAGTGCGGGACGGTGCCGGTGCCCGACAAGGACCTTCCCGTGACCCTGCCCATGGACGCCGAATTCCTGCCCACCGGCGAATCGCCTCTGAAACGCCACGAGGGCTTCCGGAGGGTGCGGTGTCCGACCTGCGGCGGTCCGGCCGAGCGCGAGACGGACACCATGGACACCTTCATCGACTCCTCCTGGTACCAGTACCGGTACGTCAGCCCCCACGAGGCCGGCCGTCCCTTCGACCCGGTCCGCGGGGCCTACTGGTTGCCCGTGGACCAGTACACCGGCGGCGTGGAACACGCCGTCATGCACCTGCTGTACACCCGCTTCTGGACAAAGGTGATGCGGGACCTGGGACTGGTCTCCTTCAGCGAGCCGATGCTGCGCCTGTTCAACCAGGGCGTTATCCTGGGCGAAGACGGAGAGAAGATGAGCAAGTCGCGGGGCAACGTGGTGAACCCCGACGACTACGTGCGCACCATGGGCGCCGACGTCGTGCGCACCTACCTGATGTTCATCGGTCCCTGGGAAGGCGGCGGTCCCTGGAACAGCCGGGGGATCGAAGGCGCCCAGCGGTTCCTGCAGCGCGTCATGGCGGTCGTGGGGTACGGCGATGCTTCCTCCTCCGGAGGGGACGCAGGGCGGGGATCGGGGCCGGCGGCGCCCCGCAGGCCCTCCGCGGAGGCCGTGCGCGAGCTGCGCCACTGGACCCACAAGACCATCAAAAAGGTCACGGAGGATCTGGAAGGGTTCCGCTTCAACACCGCCATCGCGGCGCTGATGGAGTTCGTGAACGAGCTGGGGCGGGTGAAGAGGATACTGGAGGGCACCCCGGCCTGGCGGGAGGCGGTCCGCACGCTGGTGTTGTTGCTGGCCCCCATCGCCCCCCACCTGAGCGAGGAGCTGTGGGCGCATCTGGGCGAGTCCTACAGCGTGCACCAGCAGCGGTGGCCGGCCTTCGACGCGGCGCTGGCCCGCGCGGAGACGGTCACCCTGGTGCTGCAGGTGAATGGCAGGGTCCGGGACCGCGTCCGGGTCCCCGCGGATCTGAACGAGGCCGAGGCCCGGGAACTGGCGCTGCGGAACGAACGGGTGCGCAAGTTCCTCGACGGCAAGGAGGCGGCGGCGGTCGTCGTGGTCCCGGGACGGCTGGTCAACGTCGTGACGCGGTGAACGGGAATCAGGCCCGCGAGGTGATGCCGTTGGAACTCGCCGGCGGCGGGTAGGGGCGACACCGTACGACTTCGCCGCCGTCGAAGCGCGCTGGCGGCGCCTCTGGGAGGCGCAGGCGCTGGACCGCACCCCCGACCCGTCGGCGCGGCCGAAGGCGTACATCCTCGATTTCTTCCCCTACCCTTCCGGGGAAGGTCTCTCCGTCGGTCACGCCAGAAACTACGTCCCCACCGACGTGCTGGCCCGTTACTTCCGGATGCGCGGGTACGCCGTCCTGCACCCCATGGGCTGGGACGCCTTCGGGCTGCCGGCCGAGAACGAGGCCCTGCTGCGCGGCCGCCATCCCCGGGAGACCACCGCCCGCTACGCCGCCAACTACCGCCGGCAGCTGACCCGGCTGGGCTGCTCCTACGACTGGACGCGTGAGCTCATCACCAGCGATCCGGCGTTCTACCGCTGGACCCAGTGGGGGTTCCTCCTACTGTACCGCCGCGGGCTGGCCTACCGGGCGACGGGTTGGCAGTGGTGGTGTCCCGCCTGCCGGACCATCCTGGCCAACGAGCAGGTCGTCCAGGGGCGGTGCTGGCGTCACGGGGATACGCCGGTGGAACGGCGGGCCCTCGAGCAGTGGTACGTGCGCACCACCGCCTATGCCGAGCGGCTGCTGCGCGATCTGGACCGGCTGGACTGGCCCGAACACATCAAGACCATGCAGCGCAACTGGATCGGCCGGTCGGAGGGGGCGGAGATTCGCTTTGGAATTCGGGGCGAACCGGGGGCGATCACCGTCTTCACGACGCGGCCACAGACGCTGTCGGGCGCCGCGTTCATCGCGCTGGCTCCGGAGCATCCGCAGGCGACGGCCTTGAGCGCCGCGGATCGGCGCGAGGAGGTCGCGCGATTCGTCTCGGAAGCGCTGCGCCGCACGGAGATCGAGCGTCAGGCAGGCGCCTCTGTCCGGGGAGTCTTCACCGGCGCCTACGCCGCGCATCCGTTGACCGGCCGGCCCCTGCCGGTCTATGTGGCGGATTACGTGCTGGCGCAGTACGGGGAGGGGGCCGTGATGGGCGTCCCGGCGGCCGATGCGCGCGATGCCGCCTTCGCCCGGCGGCATGCCCTGCCGGTTCTCCCGGTGGATGGGACGGCGACCGCCGAGGCGGTGCTGGCCGACTTGGCCCGGGCTGGCGCCGGCGGTCCGGCAGTGCGCTACCGCATGCGGGACTGGCTGATCAGCCGCCAGCGCTACTGGGGCGCTCCCATCACCATCGTGTACTGCGCGCACTGCGGGACCGTGCCGGTTCCCGACGACCAGCTGCCGGTCCGGCTCCCCGAGGTGGCACATTACGTCGCTGCGGGAACGGGGCGCTCACCGCTGGACGCGATCCCCGAGTTCGTCCGGACCGTATGCCCGCGCTGCGGCGGCCCGGCCGAGCGGGAGACCGACACCCTGGACGGGTTTGCCGACTCCAACTGGTACTTTCTGCGCTTCGCCGATCCCCGCTGGCCGCACGGTCCGTGGAATCCCGACGCGGTCGCCTACTGGCTGCCCGTGGACTGGTACGTCGGCGGGGCGGAGCACGCCGTCATGCACCTCCTCTACGCGCGCTTCTTCACCAAGGTCCTCTATGATGCGGGGATGCTGGCGTTCGACGAACCGTTTGTCCGGCTGCGCAGCCAGGGCAGCGTGCTCTCGCCCGTGGACGGGGCGCGGATGAGCAAGTCGCGCGGGAACGTGGTCACTCCGGACGAGGTGGCCGCCGTCTACGGGGCCGACGCCCTGCGCCTGGCCGTGATGTTCATCGGTCCCTTCGATCAGGACGTGACCTGGGACCCGGAGGCGGCGGTCGGGGCGGCCCGCTTCCTGCGGCGTCTGCACAGGCTGGTCGGCCGTGCGGCACGCGCCGAGCCGCGGTCCGAGGATCCCCCTCAGGCCCAGGCCGCAGTCAGGCGTCTGCGGCGCGCCGGCCGGAAGCTGGGTGAACTGATCGAGGCATTCCGCTGCAACGTCCTGGTCGCCGAACTGATGACCGTGCTCAACGATCTTGAAGCCTTGGAGGGTGCCTGTCGCGGATCGCCCGCGTGGCGGCAGACCATGGTGGACCTGACGAGGCTTATCGCCCCCGTCGCGCCGTTTCTGGCCGAAGAAGCCTGGGCCATGCTGGGGCAGACCGGAAGCGTGCATCGGACCTCCTGGCCCGAGGGCGGGACGGCTCCCGGCGACGAAAGGGAAGCCACCATCGTCATTCAGGTGGACGACCGGGTGCGCGATCGCCTGACCGTCGCGCAGGTCCACGATCGGAATGCGCTCGTCGAGCATGCCGGCCGGCGGCCGCGTGTCCGGGCGGCCCTCCGAGGGCGGGAGATCGCCGACGTGATCGTCGTCCCCGGCCGGGTCGTCAACTTCGTCACCCGTGGGGACTCGGGCGCGTGATCGAGACCTGATCTACCGCGGTTCCTGTCCGGGCCAGGCGCGCGCCGCCTGCACGGCTTCCGATTCGGAGGCGAAGACCGGGAAGACTTCGTGCAGTCCGGTGATGGTGAAGATCTTCTCGATCTGCGGCTGGTTGTAGACCAGGGCCACCGTCCCTCCGGCGTCTTTCGCCTGCTTGAAGGCCGAGGTCAGGACGGAGAGGGCGGTGCTGTCGAGGTAGGTGGTCTGCAGGAGGTTGACCACGAGCCGAACGCGCCCGTCGGCCATCGCCTCCTGGAGGGCCGCGCGCAGCCGGGGCGAGGTGTAGATGTCGAGCTCCCCCTGGACGTCCAGGATCTCCACGCCAGTCTCCGAGCGGCGGTGCAGGTGGACCTCCATGGCGCTCCCTCTCCCGCGCGGTGGTGGATTCGCCACGGCGCGTGATGCTCCTTGCCCGGTCGGCTGCGGCGTCCAAAGCCTCCGACCGCCGGCCAGGCCCGGTCGGGCCGAGCGAGCAGTCGGCCCATCTGGGGGGTCCAGGAGGCGAGACCACACGTGGTACAGTGGGCCCGGCACTCTCGTGCCTATGGCCGCGCGATCAGGCAGGGTGGAGGGCGGGGGACCGGTGCGGTGGACCCGAGCGGAGCAGCTGCTGGTTCTCGTCTCCTCCGGAGCGGTGATCGCGGGCATCGCCGTCCTCGTCTTTGTTCAGCGACCGGCTCCGGCCGTGCGCATCTTCGAGGCGCCTCCGGCGGCCGAGGTGGTGGTTCAGGTGGACGGCGCGGTGGTCCGTCCGGGGCTCTACCGCCTGCCGGCGGGGTCGCGGACGGAGGACGCCGTCCGGGCCGCCGGCGGCCTCTCTCCGGCCGCGGACTCTGAGGGGATCAACCGCGCCCGGCTGCTTCGGGACGGCGAGCGGGTGACGGTTCCCTATCGGGGGGCGGGATCGTCGCTCCTGACGGCGGGCGCTCCGCGGGACGGCGCCGCCTCCGCCTTGCCGCCCGTGGATCTGAACCGTGCCTCCGCCGCCGAACTGGAGGGGTTGCCCGGGATTGGTCCGGTGCTGGCGCGCCGGATCATCGCCCACCGGGACCGCAACGGCCGCTTCCACCGGCTGGAAGATCTGCTTGAGGTCCAGGGAATCGGGCCGAAACTCCTGGCCCGCCTGCGGCAGCGCGTTGTGCTACGATGACTGGTGTCGAATCGGGAACTTCAGCCTGCCGGCGCTCGTATGCCCAGGCGAGGGCGCCGGAGGGCTGGCACGGAGCATCCGTGGACTCATCCGACTCCCCGCCGGCCGGTACCGCTCGAGAGATCGAGGCCTTCGAGGCACTGCTCCGGCGGTACGGCCGCCGGATCTACCAGCTGGCCTACCGGATGGCCGGCAACGAGGCCGACGCCAGCGACCTCACTCAGGAGGCATTCATCCGCGTCTGGCGGGCCTTTCGCCGGATCGATCCGGAGGCGAACCTGGAGAGCTGGTTGTACCGGATCGTCACCAACCTGTACATCGACCTGCTCCGGCGGCGTCCCAGGGTGCGCCTCGAGTCGCTCGACGTCCCGGTGCGGACGCCCAAGGGCGACGAGGTGAGGCGCGAGATCCCGGACGAAAGGTCCGATCCGGCGGAGGCGGTCCTCGGCCGGCGCCTGGACGTCGAGATCCAGCGGGCGCTCGTCGCGCTCGGTCCCGAGCTTCGGATGGTGGTGGTGTTGAGCGACATCGAGGGGCAGTCCTATGAGGAGATCAGCGCAACGCTGCGGATTCCGATCGGCACGGTGAAGTCCCGGCTGCACCGAGCCCGGCGGATCCTGCAGGGGCGTCTCGCCCACCTCATGCTCAAGGCCGGCCCCGGCGGGGAGCAGCGATGACGCACGCCAGGATTTCGCGTCAGCTGTCGGCGTATCTCGACGGCGAGCTGGAGCCCGACGCCGTCCGCGAGGTGGAAGCCCATCTCACGGTCTGCGGAGCCTGCCGGGGGGAGCTGGGGGGATTGCGGCAGGTCAAGGCCATGCTGGCCAGCCTCCCCGAGATCGCGCCGCCTGAGGAGGTCTGGCAGGGACTTCGTCGGCGGATGGAGCGCGAGCCGCCGTCCGGCTGGCGGCCAGCGCTGCGAGAGGCGCTGCGCTCGACGGTCCGCCGGCCGGCCCTGGCGATCGCCGCGGCGGCGCTGATCATCCTGCTGGCGGCGTTCCCCGTGGTGAAGGGACGGCGTGATCGGTTGCAGGCGGCGGACATCGGCGTGGACCTGTACCTGCGCGAGCACGCCCTGCTCTCCTCCGCCGATCCCTTCGTCGATCCGGCCTACCTGGGCCTGCTGATCGGCGACGCCAACCGTGCGCTGGCCGGCGCACGCCGCGTCATCGAGGAAGGGCCGTGACACCTCCGCGCCGTCCCGTGGCCCGTGGGGCCCTGATCCTGGCGCTCGTCCTGTCCCTGACCGCCGCGTGGGGGTCTCCGTCGCCCGCCGCTGCTCCGGCCTCGCCGCCGCCGCCCGCGGCGGCGGAACCGACGTTCCCGGACCGGGCGTCGCTGCCGCCGGCACGCGAAGTGCTGCGCCTGATGCTGGCCGCCCCGGCGATCGTGGACTACGAGGGGACGAAGATCATCTCCACGGTGCGGGGCGCGAGGGCCGAGACGGTAACAATCCTGGAGGCGTACAAGCGGCTGGGGCGCCTCCGCCTGGAGTTCCTGTCGCCCGAATCGGTGAGCGGCCGGCTCGTCGTCGACGACGGCCTGAGCGCCTGGCAGTACGAGCCCGCGCTGCATCTCGTGATCCGGGGGCCGTCCTTTGTGCAGGGGCGGGCGCGTCCGGAGCGTGCCGACGAGATCCTCCGGCGCTACCGGGTGGCGGTGGTGGGCCGGGAGGCGGTGATCGGACGCGACACGGTGGTGCTGGCGCTGGCGCCCGGAGCGACCGGAAGCGACCGCCGCCTGTGGGTCGATGAGGGCACGGGCGTGATCCTGCGTGCTGAGGAGCGCGACGCGAGCGGCGAGATCGTCTACACCAGCTACTTCAGCCGCATCAGTTACAGCATCAACCTCCCGGTTCCGCTGTTCCGCTTTCGCCAGCCGGCCGGAGCGAAGGTGCTCAACATCTTCGTCTCCGGCGATCCGGTCGCCTCGGCCGAGGACCTCCGGGCACGGGCGGGAAAGGGCGTGGTCATTCCCTCCAGGCTCCTCCAGTTTGCCTTTCGCGACGGGCGCGTGGCCCGTCACGGCGCCTTGGCCGCGGTGGCGCTGAGCTATACCGACGGGGTGGGCGGCGTGGTCACCCTGTTCCAGACACCCACCGCCCGGATGGCCTTCCCCACTGTGGGCCGCGCGATCCCCCTTGGCGGGGGGCGGGGCAGGATTCTGGACGTCGGTTACTTTCGCGTCCTCCTGTGGCAGTCGCAGGGCATGAACTTCGCGCTGCTGGGGAATGTGCCGGTGGCGGCGCTTGTGGCGATGGCGGCGCAGATCGCTCCGCCGCGCTAGCGGGGCAGGGTTGGCTGCGGGCGGCCCGAACTCCATAGCCTGTCGTGCATCTCCGCGAGTTCCAGGAGATCATCCGGGCGACCTACGGGGCCCGCGACCGCGCCCGCGGTGCCGATGCCACCTTCCGCTGGCTGGCCGAAGAGATCGGAGAACTCGCTCAGGCCCTGCGGAAGGGTGATCCTCAGGCGCTGCGGGAGGAGTTTTCCGACGTCCTGGCCTGGACGGTCAGTCTGGCGGGGTTGTGCGGGGTGGACGCTGAAGACGCCGTCTCGCGCTACGCCGCAGGTTGTCCCAAGTGCGGCCACATCCCCTGCGACTGTCCCGGCGAACAGCGGGGGTGACCGTCCCGCCGCTCCCCCGGGGCTCCGCTGCCCTTGTTCCGGCGCGGACCGGCCCGCCACGGGGCGCTCCGCTCCGCCGGGGGGCGGACGGCCGGGGGGCGGACGTCTTCAGGCCGGTCGGCGGACGCCGAGAGCGAGGAGACACTCCCGGATCAGCACGGCGGCCAGCACCGCCGTCCGTCCGGAGGGGTCGTAGGGCGGGGAGACCTCCACGAGGTCGCATCCCACGACGGGCAGGTCCCCGAGCCGCCGAACCAATCCCAGCAGGTCCCTCGCGCTGACGCCTTCAGGTTCGGGATTGCCGGTGCCTGGGGCCTCGGCGGGATCGATCGCGTCGATGTCGATGGTGACGTAGACGTGCCGACCGGCGAGCCACGACCAGACCTCGGCGGGAATGGCCGGCTCCCGGGAGCACCACCGCAGCGAATCGGCCATTGTGAACTCCTCCGCCGTTCCCGCCCGGATGCCGATGGCCGCCACGGCATCCGGGCGCAGCACCTCGAGAATCCGGCGCATCACCGTGGCGTGGCACACCTGCCGCCCCTCGTAGGTATCCCGCAGATCCGTATGGGCGTCCACCTGCAGCACGGCCAGATCGGGATATCGCGCGGCCAGCGACCGGACCGCGCCGAGGGTGATCGTGTGTTCTCCCCCGATCAAGAAGGGCCGCGTGTCGCCCAGTCCGGCGACACGGTCCGCGACGCGATCGACCGCCTCCTCAGGCGTGAGGCGCTCCAGATCCAGGTCTCCTCCGTCCGCGGCGCCGGCCTCTTCCAGGTCGGCGCGCAACACCGGGCTGTAGGTCTCGATGCTCTGCGACGCCCAGCGGATCGCCGCCGGGGCGTGGCGGCTTCCGGAGCGGAAGCTGGAGGTGGCGTCGTAGGGCGCGCCGACGATGACGACTCTCGGCCGGGCCTGCGCCCGCGTGCCCAGGAACGTCACGGGAGGGGCGGGAAGTTCAGCGCCGCCCGAGCGACGGCCGGCGAGTAGTACCGGAGGCCGGGGATGGTCAGGTGTCGGAACTCCCCCGGGGTGGACTGCGCCAGGGTGAAACTCCACAGCGTCCCCGGGTAGCTCGGGACGGCGGCCCAGTACGGGAGGACGGCCGGAAAAGATGCCGCCAGATGCCGCCGGACCTGGTCTGCCAGCTCGCGCTGGTACAGCGGCGACCCGCTCTGCACCGCCAGGACCCCCGAGGGGTTCAGGGCACCGGCGCAGGCGCGATAGAACTCGGCGGAGAACAGGGCGAGGCCCGGCCCCTTCGGATCGGTGGAGTCCACCAGGATGGCGTCAAATTTCTCGCTGGTCGATTCGACAAAGGCGATGCCGTCGGCGATCAGCAGCCTGGTGCGGGGTTCGTCGAAGGCCCGTCCCCCGATGGAGGGGAGATAGGCGCGGCTGACCTCGACCACCTCGCGGTCGATCTCTACCATCGTCACCGTCTCGACGGGGTGCTTCAAAACTTCCTCCAGCGTCCCTCCGTCCCCCCCGCCGATGATCAGGACGCGCCGGGGATCGGAGTGGGCGGCCAGCGGCAGGTGGACGAGCATCTCGTGGTAGATGTGCTCGTCCCGCTCGGTCGTCTGGACGGCGTCGTCCAGGATGAGCATCCGGCCGTAGTGGGGGGAGGTGGCCACCTGGATGTGCTGGAACGGGGAGTAATGGTCGTAGAGGATGTCCTCGACGGCCAAAGCCTGGCCGAAGCCCTCACCGACCACGTCGACGATCCACTGCATCGGGGGTCCCCCGCGCCTCAGAGGCCGTCGGCCTGCGGCCAGAAGACCACGGCGGCCACGGCGCAGCCGATCCGCTCCACCACGTGCTCGATGACCGCGACGCGGATCTCGCGCACGGCCAGATCGCGTAGCGCCATGGCTTCCTCCACCATCCGGCGCACGATTCCCTCGGCGTTGTCCGCGGTGCCGCGGTGGCTATACTCCATGATCACGCCGTAGTCATTTGCGGAGAGGCCCACCCCCACGGCGGCGGCGATCCGCTCCCCGGGGGTATGGCTGGTGATCCGCGCGTAGACGGCGGGGGTGAGCAGTCCCGGGGGAAAGGTCGGGACCGGAATGATGGCGGTGCCGGCGGGGAGGATGCTGGTCACGCGCAGGAAGTTGAGATTGGCGATGCCGGCGGCCGCCAGCGCCCGGTCGAACGCAGTCAGTTCCGTCCTCCCCTCGCCGCTGCCGGCGACGACGGAGGCCGCCTTTGGTCGCTGCCACACGCCTAACAGTGTACGCTACGCCGCCGCGCGTCGCCTGCCGTCTCCCGCCCGGGTTGCGAAAGGTCGGCGCGGCCAGGCCCCGGAATCGACCGGGGTCGTGTCCGCGGAGAGGGGGAAGCCCCCCGGCGGGCCGAATTCCACCCCCAATATTCGCGGTCTCCATCGGTGGGTAGGGCGCAGCGGTTGAGGTTTCGTCGTCGGGAGGGGAGAGCGATGAGGAAGTGGGTCGTCCTGGCGCTGGGGGTCCTGCTCGTCGCGGGGTGGACGCCGGTTCTGGCACAACAGCCGATTCCCGCCACCGTCAAGGTGGGGGCTCTCTTTGATACCACCGGACCGACCTCGGACGTCGGGGTCGATTACCACAAGGGGGTGCTGGACCACGTCCGCTACATCAACGAGGTCGAAGGCGGCATCCGCGGCCGGGTGAAGCTGGACCTTGTCTGGTCCGACTACGGGTACCGCATCCCCGACGCCCTGTCCCTGTACCGGAAATACCGGGATGTGGACAGGGTGAACGCGATCATCGGATGGGGCACGGGCGATACCGAAGCCCTGAAAGACCAGATCAGCGAAGACCAGATCCCCTACATCTCGGCGTCGTACTCCTCCCACCTCAACGATCCGGCCAAGACACCCTACAACTTCTATCCGGTGAGCAGCTACTCCGACCAACTGCGGGCGGTGCTGAAGTTTGCCCGGGAACTGGCCGACCAGGCCCGGATCAGCCGGCCGAAGATCGTCTTCATGTACCCGGACCACCCCTACGGCCGCGCCCCGATCCCCGCGGGGAAGGCCTACGCGCAGGAACTGGGGTTCGAGGTCGGGCCGGACCAGATCGTGGCCCTGACCGCCCTGGAGGCGCGCTCCCAGGTGGCCGCGGTGAAGAGCTTCGGCGCGGACTTCGCCTGGATCGGCGGCACGACCAACTCGGCCTCGGTCATCGTCCGCGACGCTAAGGCGGCGGGGCTGACGACGAAGTTCTTTGTGAACGTCTGGGGATACGACGAGAGCATGATCAAGCTCATCGGGGCCAGCGCCGAGGGCGTCTACGGCAGCACCCCGCACACCTACTTCGGCGAGCCGGCGCCGGGCTTCAAGACGATGGCCGAGGCCTACACGCGGTTCCGGGGGCGCCTCCCGGAGTTCCAGTGGGGCACTACGCAGACGCCGGCGATCGCCTCCTATGTGCGGGGCTGGCTCAACGTGCTGCTGCTGCGGCGGGGCCTGGAGATCATCGTCGACAACTGGCCCACCTACTCCCGCCTGGGCGGGTTCAGCGGGCCCTCGGTCCGCTCCGCGCTGGAGACGCTGAAGGACTGGGATCCCCAGGGGCTGGCGCCGGCCGTCACCCTGACCCGCACCGACCACCGGCCGTCCACGACGACGCGCATCATGCAGATCCGGAGCGGGCGGATCACGCTCGTCAAGCAGGTGACGATTGAGCGGCGAAAAGACTGGCTTGGGTTCTGAAGCGACTGCCGCCGGGGGAACTCTGGTTTCCCCCGGCGGCGCTCCCCTGGCCACCCTCAATAACATCGAGGTCGTCTACTGGGGCACCATCCTGGTGCTCAAGGGCGTGTCCTTGACCGTGCCCGAGGGGAAGATCACGGCTCTGATCGGGGCCAACGGTGCCGGGAAGACGACGACGCTGAAGGCGATCACCGGACTGGTCCGGCTGGAACGCGGCGAGGTGACACGCGGCAGCGTCGAGTTCGCCGGCCGGCGGATTCAGAACTTGCTGCCCGAGGAGACGGCGCAGATGGGGATTGTGATGGTCCGCGAGGGACGCCGGCTCTTCGAGGAACTGACCGCGGAGGAGAATCTGCTGGTCGGCGCCGCCCTGCGCCGTGGTCGTCGCGGGAGTGGGCACGGCGCCGGGGACGGACCGGCCACAGGGGCAGGCATCGCCTCACTGGAATCGGTGTACGGGTACTTTCCCCGGCTGCGGGAGCGGCGGCGGGTGCGCGCCGGGTACCTGTCCGGGGGCGAGCAGCAGATGCTGGCCATCGGCTGCGCGATGATGGCCGCCCCGCGTCTCCTCCTCCTGGACGAGCCCAGTCTGGGTTTGGCGCCGCTCGTGGCCCGGGAGATCTTCGGACTGATCCACCGGCTGAACACGGAAGCGGGGATGACGATCCTTCTCGTCGAGCAGAACGCGAAGATGGCGCTCGATCTTGCCTCCTACGGCTACATCATGGAGAACGGCAAGATCGTTCTGGACGGGCCGGCCGCCAAACTGCGCGAGGATGCCGACGTCGAGGAGTTCTACCTGGGCGTGCGCGGCGCGGAACGGCGCCGCTTTACCGAGGTGAAGAGCTACAAGCGGCGCAAGCGCTGGCTGGCCTAGCGCATGCCTCCGGAAGCGGCGGCGCAGGCAAGCCGACCGTCGCGAAGTTGTTGACGCTTCCCCGGCCGGACCGCCCTCAGGGCGTCAGATCTCGTCGGGTGACCAGGGTTCGATGAGGAGGTCGAGCGATCCCTCGCGCACCTCGATCTCGGCCCTGGTGTCCTCCCCCGACCGGTAGACACGGAGGTCGCAGCGCGCCGGCCCGACGGTGAGGCCCTGCAGGGTGAGCGACGGAAGCCATTCCGGGAGAAAAGGGTCCAGGAGCAGGCGGGCGCGGGGGGCGTCGGCGCGCATGCCCAGCAGCGCGGTGATGAGCAGGAAGACCGCGCCCGCCGCCCAACCCTGCGGCACGTTCGCTTCCCGATACGGTACGGGGAAGCAGCACGGCTGACGGTCCAGCCCGGCGAACAGCTCGGGCAGCTGGTGCGACCGGAACCAGGCGGAGGCGGCGAAGATGCCTTCCGCCACCTGCGCCGCCTCCCGGGCGAAGCCGTACCGGCGAAATCCGAGGGCGATCAGGGCGCTGTCGTGGGGCCACACCGCGCCGACCTGGTATCCATAGGGGTTGTAGGCGGGGTGGCGGCTGCTCAGCGTGCGGATTCCCCATCCGCTGAACATGTCGGGGGCCATCAGGCGACGGACGATCGCGCCGGCGTGCTCCGGCTTCGCGATGCCGGACCACAGCGCGTGTCCGGCGTTGCTCACCACCGAAGCGATCGGTTGCTTCCAGCGGTCGAGGCCAAGGAAATAGGTCCCTTCGGCCGGCCACCAGAACCGCTCCCAGAAGCGCTCGCGCAGCCGGGCGGCCTCTTTCCGCAGCCGCGCCGCCTCGGCCGGGCGGCCCAGGAGGGCGTAGAGATCGGCGAGGCGGCGCTTGGCGTCGTAGACATAACCCTGCAGTTCGACCAGCGCCACCGGCGGCTCGGCCGGCGAGCCGTCGCCGTGGACCGTGGCATTCTCCGAGTCTTTCCAGCCCTGATGCGTGATGCCCCGAGGCGACCGACGCAGATACTCCTGAAACCCGTCCCCGTCGAGGTCCCCGTAGGTGTCGATCCAGTGCCGCGCCCGCTCCGCGGCCGGGAACACCTCCTCCACCAGCGCCCGGTCTCCCGTCCACCGGTAGGTCTCGTGGAGCAGGATGAGATACAGCGGGGTGGCGTCGGCGGTGCCGTAGTAAGGCGTGTGGGGGATTTCATGGAAGTGTGCCAGTTCGCCGTGGCGGATCTCGTGCAGGATCTTTCCGGGTTGCGCATCCCGGAAGTCGTCCACCGCGGTGGCCTGCCGGGCGGCCAGGGCGCGGAGCACGGCCGGGGCGAAGGCCTTGACCACGGGAAGCGACTCCAGGCTGATGATGAGGCTGTCGCGCCCGAACAGGGTGGCGAACCAGGGCAGCCCCGCGGCGACGACGACCTCTTCCGCCCGCGCATCCGCCGCCGTCAGCCGCAGCACGGTCAGATCGTCCACCGCCTGGCGGAAGGCGGCCTCCACATCCGCCGCCGGCGTCCGGCAGGACGCCATCGCCCGGTACCAGTCCCGCCGGCGCGCCTCCACTTCTTCCAGCAACGTCTGGTGGCAGGCCGAGGGTGCCTCCAGCACCTCCGTCCCGACCTCCGGGACCAGATGGAGGCAGGCCCGCCAGCGGCCGCCCGGCGGCACGGTGACCGGAAAGATGATGCGGGCCCGGGCCAGCCGGGGACGGCTGTCCGCGGTCACTAGGCGCAGGGTGAGGCCGCGCACGAAGTCCTGGCGTTCGTAGCGCCACCGGATCTCGGCCGGCTCGTCCTCGCGGATCTCGACGCGCACCCGGCGGGCGCGCCGGGCACCGATCCGGCGGATCTCGAAGATGTCGGCGAAGTCGCAGGCCGCTTCCAGGACCAGGGGAAAGGCCGCGGGACGGTCGGCGTAGTTCGTGATGCCGATGTCTTCGTGCACTCCTCCGCGCACGGTCCGCTCCCACACCAGGGCCAGCGTCCCGCGGGGGATCAGTCCCGAGGTTGAGGTCACGGCGGGGTTGACGAAGTGCGCCTGCATGGCGTAGTGACTGGTGGGCGCCGAGCCGACGAGCAGCCAGCGGCGGCGACCCAGCCGCAGGCGGTAGCGCGACAGCAGGCGCGTGTCCTGGACGAACAGGCCGTGGTCCTCCCCGGGGTAGATGTTTCCGTCGGGGGCGCTGACGAACAGCGTCATCCCTTCCGCCAGCGTGATCCGGGGCGGACCGAGTGGGAGCGCCGCTGGCATCTCAGGCCGGGACGGATTCGGGTGCGGCCACCACGCGCTGGTAGGCCTGGAGGTAGCGCGAGGCCATCACGGCGCGGGAGAAGTGGCGCGCGACGTGATCGCGGCAGGCCTGGCGGGAGATCTCCGGGATGCGCTCCACGGCCCGGATCATCTCGCCGACGTCCTTGCAGACAAAACCGGTCACCCCGTCCACGACGACCTCCGGAACCGAGCCGCAATCCATGGCGATGACCGGAGTGCCCGTGGCCATGGCCTCGATCATCGTGATCCCGAACGGTTCGGGCCAGTCGATGGGGAAGAGATAGGCGTAGGCGTTGCCCAGGAAGTCATCCTTGGCCTGTTCGTCGATCTCCCCGATGAACTCCACCAGATCGTGGTCCAGCAGCGGGCGGATGGCGTGCTCGTAATACTCCCGGTCCGCCGGGTCGATCTTCGCCGCCACGCGCAGCGGCATGCCCACGGCGCGCGCCACCTCCACGGCCCGGTCCAGTCGCTTCTCCGGGGACACCCGCCCGAGGAAAGCCAGATAGCGCCCGGGCCGTGTCCGCAGGGTGAACTGCTCCACGGCGATGCCGTTGTACACCGTGGCGATCCAGTTCGCCCTGGGCAGGAAGCGTTGCTGCGCCCGGCTGATGGAGATCAGGGGTTGTTCCCGGAAGAAGTCGTTCACCCGGCGCACCTCGGGGAGGTCCAGCCGGCCGTGCATCGTCGTCACGGTCGGGGTCCGCGTCAGCCGGGCGAAGGGGAAGGCGAAGTAGTCGGCATGGTTGTGAATGATGTCGAACTCATGGGCTCGTTCGTAGACCATTGCCAGCTGGATCGTGGCATAGGCGTGAAAGTCCCGCACCCGGCCGTCGAGACGCAGTCCCCGGTCACAGCACGGCACCAGTTCCGCCGAGGTCGTGCTGTCCCCGCTGGCGAACAGGACGACCTCGTGCCCCAGGCGCACCAGTTCCTCCGTCAGATTGAAGACGACGCGTTCCGTGCCGCCGTACCGCTTCGGTGGGACGCTCTCGATGAGGGGAGCAATCTGCGCGATGCGCATGGCCATCACCTGTGCTCGGTTGTCCGTGTCCGTGATGTCCGCGAGCGACCCTGCGGGCGCAGAGTCCGTCGGCCCCCTGAAATATGTGGTAGCGGGGCCGGAGGGAAATTTCAAGTCCGGTCGGGAGCTCAACAGTTGGGAGCTCAGTAACTAAACGGCCACAGATCCAGCAGCCGTTTGAGCTTGCGGGCCAGCGCCGCCAGCCCGCCCGGTTCCCAGATCAACAGCAGGATGAGGATGCCGCCGAAGACGATCTCCCGCAGCGGGGTGGCCACCTTGGCAAAGGATGGGAGGATGGTGACCACCGCCGGGGTGATGATTTTCAATCCCTGGGAGAGGCTGATGACCAGGGCCGCCCCCAGGTGCGGCCCCCAGATGCTGGTCAGCCCGCCCATGACGATCATCGCCACGTAGTCGATGGAGGTGACGATGGTGAAGTGCTCGGGGGAGATCAGCCGGTTGTAGTGCGCCCACAGGCTGCCGGCGAGGCCGGCATAGAAGGCGCTCATCCCGAAGGCGAGCGTCTTGGAGGCCAGGAGGTTGATCCCCATGACCTGCGCCGCGTAGTCCCGGTCGCGCACCGCCATCAGGGCCAATCCGACGCGGGAGCGGATCAGATTCGCCGCGAACACCCCGCTGACCAGCCACACCGCCAGGAGCAGGTAGTAGAACTGGATCTCGCCGCGCAGCACCCAGGGACCGATCCGCGGCGCGCGCAGGGAGATGGCGCCCAGCCCCTGGCCCACGGCGTGGATGATCGTGTACTCGGTGAGGAATTGAAAGGCCAGGGTGGCGATGGCTAGGTACAGGCCCTTGATTCGCAGCGACGGCAGGGCGACGATGGCCCCGCAGGCGAAGGCCAGCACCCCGGAGAGGGGCAGGGCGGCCAGGAAGGGCAGGCCGTAGTTGCCCGTGAGCACGGCCGATCCGTAGGCGCCGATGGCCATGAAGGCGGCGTGGCCGAGTGAGATCTGGCCGGTGAAGCCGGTGAGCAGGCTCAATCCGGTGGCGCCGATGGCGAAGATGCCGATGGTGGTCAACAGAAAGATGAAGTGCCCCAACCAGAAGGGGGCGAGGATCAGGGCGGCGACGAGAAGGCCGAACCCCCAGCGGTAGAAGGCGGTGTCCAGCAGGGCCATATCCTGCCGGTAGCTGGTTTTGAAGTCGCCCGCCGGACGGACCGCCATGGCGCTACAGCCGCTCGATGTGCTCGGTGCCGAACAACCCGTAGGGCCGGATCATCAGCACCAGCAGGATGATGATGAAGGCCACGATCTCCTTGAACCCATAGATGATGTGGGCGTCGATGTACCCGCCGACCGTGGTCTCGATCACGCCGATGAGCAGTCCGCCCACAATGGCGCCCGGGATGCTGTCCAGCCCGCCCAGGATCACCGCGGCCAGGGCTTTCAGCCCGACGAAGCCCAGGGCGAAGTTCACGCCCAGCCACAGGCCCAGCAGGACGCCGCCCACCGCCCCGGCGATCGCCGCAAAGGCCCAGGCGTAGGCGAAGACCCGGCGGAGGCTGACCCCGAGCGTGCTCGCGGTCAGTTGCTCGTTGGCCGCGGCGCGCATGGCGATCCCCACCAGCGAGTAGCGGAAGAACAGCCAGAAGACCAGGAGCAGCGCTGCGGCCGTGGCCGCGCTGTAGATGCCGACCCGCTGGATGGCGATGCCGGCGATGACCGTGACGCCCGTAGGCAGCCCGGCGGCGAACTGCCGGGTGTCGCCGCCCCACAGCCCGACCATCACCCCGCGCACGATATACCCCAGGGCCAGGGTGACGATGATCACGGAGAGCAGGGGCTGTCCGAAGAGCGGGCGCATGATGGCCCGCTCGATGGCAAAGCCGAGGATTCCGGCGGCGAGCAGGGTGACGAAGACGGCCGCCGGGAAGGGCAGGACATGGCTCAGGGCGATGGCCAGGTACCCGCCGAACAGCACCAGCTCGCCGTGGGCCAGATTGAGGATCTTCGTGGATTTGTACAGGAGGGCGAAGCCCAGCGCAATCAGGGCATAGATGCTGCCCACGGCCAGCCCGTTGATCAGCCCACCCAGGAAAAACTCGATCACGGCGAACGCCCGCTCACGGCACGACCCCGGTCACGGGAGGTCCCGGATCGCCAGGCGCGTGCGCACTTCTCCGGTGCGGCCGTCTTCGTAGCGGATGGTGAAGACGGCGTCGTAGTGGGGCGCGTCGGAGCACAGCGCGGCGACCAGGTCACGGTAGCGGTCCTGGATGAAGCTGCGGCGCAGCTTGCGGGTGCGGGTGAGCTCGTCGTCGTCGGGGTGGAACTCTTTGTACAGGGAGAGGAACCGCCGCAGGCGCCATTCCGGGCGGAGGCGGCTGTTCACTTCGGCCACGAGGCCCTGCAGCAGGTCCAGCACCTGGGGCTTCTGGGAGAGGTCGGCGTAAGAGGTGTAGGCGATGCCGCGATCTTCCGCCCACTTCCCCACGCTGCGCATCTCGATATTCAGGATCGCGGCCAGCGTGCGCCGATCGGGCCCCAGGACGACCATGGCTTCCTGGATGTAGGGGGTGAACTTCAGCATCGCCTCCACCACCCAGGGGCTGATGCGGGTGCCGTCGGCCAGGACTAAGACGTCGGACATCCGGTCGAACATGATCACGTCGCCGCTGGGGTCCAACGTGCCGTAGTCTCCGGAATAGAGCCACCCGTCCCGGAGGGCCCGGGCCGTCGCCTCCGGGTTGCGGAAGTAGCCCTGGAAGAGGGCCGGGCTGCGGCTGACGATCTCCCCCTCCTCGGTCACCCGGACCTCGGTGTTCGCGATGGGCGAGCCCATGGTCCAGAAACGCACCGCCCCGTCGCGGTGGACGCAGGAGATGCCGGCCATCTCCGTCTGGCCGTAGATCTGCTTGAGGTTCACCCCCAGGGCGTGGAAGAACTTGAAGTAGTCCGGCCCCAGCGGGGAGCCCCCGTTCCAGGCCACGCGGAGGCGGGCGAAACCGATCTTGTCCAGCAGCGGCCGATACACCAGCCAGCGGGCGAGACTCCGCTGGACCCGCAGCCACCACGACACCGGCTGCCCGTCGGCCCGGCGTTCCACGATCCGGCCGCCCACGCCCAGCCCCCAGTCGTACACCTTCCGGCGCAGCCAGCCTGCATCCAGGATGCGGACGGTGACCGCGGTGTGCAGCCCTTCATAGATTCGCGCCGGGGCAAAGGTGAACCGCGGGGCGATCTCCCGGAAGTCGCGCTGCGCCGTCTCGGGCTCCTCGGGAAAGTTCACCGTGAACCCCACCAGCTGGTGGAGGGACACGGAGAGCATCTGCTCGCCGATCCAGGCGAAGGGCAGGTAGCTGACGAACTCGTCGTCGACGCCGATGTGCGACTCGACGGCGTGGAAGTTCAGCCCCTGACTGATCAGGTTGGCATGGGAGAGCATGGCCAGTTTCGGCAGCGCCGTGGTGCCCGAGGTCTGGCAGAAGATGGCGACATCCGTGGCCCGGCCCTGGTCGATCTCCTCGTCGAACCGCCGGGGGTCGGCCTGGTGGCGTTCCCTGCCACGGCGCAGGACCTCCTCGAATCGGAGCAGCATCGGGTGGCGGTAGCGCCACATCCCCCGCCAGTCGTCCACGATGATGAACTCGACGCGGCGCAGTCGGCCCAGCGCGTCGAGGACCTTGTCCGTCTGCTCCTGATCCTCGCAGAAGACGAACCGGGCCTCGGAGAAGTCAATGAGCTGGGCCAGCTGCTCCGACAGGCTGTCCTGATAGAGTCCGTAGGAGATCCCCCCCACGGACTGGGCGCCCAGCGCCGCGTAGTACAGCTCCGGACGGTTGTCGCCGACGATGGCCAGGACCTCGCCGCGGCGGAATCCCAGGGCCTGCAACCCCAGCCCGAAGTCGCGCGCCGCGTGGAAGTAGCGCCGCCAGGAGATGGGCTGCCAGATCCCCAGGTCCTTCTCCCGAAACGCCGTCCGATCGCCGAACCGCTCCGCGTTGTGCCGCAGGAGCTTGGGCAGCGTGTCCAGTGCCCGCGGGAGCCCGGATGGGCTCGGGACGCTTCGGGGGTGCTCGAGGAGGGCGCGGGCCATCGTCAGGCGAGGGCCTCCGTGCCGATGTAGGCGCGGATCACCTCGGGGTGGCGCTGGATCTCGGCCGGGGGGCCTTCCGCGATCTTCCGGCCGTAGTCCATGACCATGATCCGGTCGCAGAGGTCCATCACCACGCCCATGTCGTGCTCGATGAGGATCATCGGGAGGTGGCGCACTTCCTTCAACTCCAGGATGTAGCGCGCCATGTCCGCCTTCTCGTCCACGCTCATCCCGGCCATGGGCTCGTCGAGGATCAGCAGGGCCGGTTCGGTGGCCAGTGCGCGGCCGAGCTCGACCTTCTTCTGGAGACCGTAGGACAGATCGGCCACCCGGGCGTCGCGCACCGCTTCGATCTCCAGGAAGTCGATGATCTCCTCCACCGCCGCCCGATGGGCGATGTGCTCCCGCTGGGCCGGGCCCCAGTAGAGGCCGCAGGCCAGTACGCCCGAGCGCATCCGGATGGCGCGACCGGTCATGATGTTGTCGAGGACGGTCATCCCGGGGTAGAGCGCGATATTCTGAAAGGTGCGGCTGAGGCCCAGCTGCGCCCGGACGTGGGGGGGGAGCCCGGAGATCTCGCGGCCGCGGAAGGTGATCCGTCCCCGCTGCGGGCGGTAGAAGCCGTTGATGCAGTTCAGGACGCTGGTCTTGCCGGCGCCGTTGGGACCGATGATCCCGAAGATCTCACCGTCCAGGACGTCAAAGCCGACGTCCTGAACCGCCTGGATGCCGTGGAAGCTCAGGTGCAGGTGCTCCGTCTGCAGGATGGCCTCCATGGCGTATTGCCCAGTAATTACGGCCGGGGGGAGGAGGCTTCCTCCACCGCTCCAGGGAAGAATCCCGTCTGATGGGCGGACACGACGCGTCGTTCTACAGGGCGTCGGAAGGGCGCCCGCACGCCGAGCGTCTGCGGGAGCAGGAGGGGCGCCTGCGGGCAGTGCTGACGCAGGCTTTTGACGTCTCGGCGGCCATCCGGCACGCCCTGGCCACGGCCGGGCTGTCCCCGCGAACCATCACCCTGGCCGACCTGCCGCGGCTACCGCTGGTGCGCAAGGATCGCCTGCCGGCGCTGCAGGCCCAGGCCCCGCCCTTCGGCGGATGGCTCGGCGCGCCCCCGGCAGAGCTGCGCCGCATCTTCGTCTCCCCGGGACCGATCTACGACCCGGAGGGCCGGGAGCCCGACTACTGGGGGTTCGCTCCGGCCCTGCACGCCGCCGGCTTCCGCCGGGGCGACGTGGTGCTGAACGCCTTCTCCCACCACCTCACCCCCGCCGGCGCCATGTTCGAAGGGGCACTGGAGGCGCTGGGCTGCGTGGCGGTGCCCACAGGGGTGGGCAACGTGGAGATCCAGGCCAAGACCGCCATCGACCTGCGGGCCCGGGGATTCATCGGGACCCCGAGTTTCCTGGCCACGGTGCTGGCCAAGCTCGACGAGCTGCAGGCGGCCTCACCGCTGGCCCTGGCCTTCGTCTCCGGCGAACCGCTGGACGAGGCGCAACGGAACGACCTGGAGCGCCGGTTCGGGCTGCGGATCAGCCAGGGCTATGCCATCGCCGATCTCGGTCTGATCGCCTACGAGTGCCCCGAGCGCCGCGGCCTGCACCTGGACGACCGAGTCATTGTGGAGCTGGTCGATCCCCGCACGGGCACGGCGCCGCCCCGCGGAGTCCCCGGGGAGGTCGTCGTGACCTTCCTCAGCCCGGTCTATCCGATCCTGCGCCTGGCCACGGGCGACCTCTCGCACTTCGCCGACGGCGATTGCCCCTGCGGCCGTACCGCGCCGCGGCTGACGCGCATCGAGGGACGCATCGGGGAGGGGGTCAAAGTCCGCGGCATCTTCCTCTATCCCCACGACCTGGAGCGGGCGCTGGCCCGCTTCCCCGAGGTCCGCCGGTACCAGGCCATCGTCACCCGCGAGGGACTGCTCGACGAACTGATCGTCCGCGTGGCCGGCGATGCCCCCGACCGCGAGGCGCTGGCCGGGCGGATCGCCCAGAGCGTCTACGAGGCGACGCGGCTGCGGGCCACCGTCGAAGTGGTGCCGCCCGGGGTGGTCTGGCCGGAAGAAAAGAAGATCGTCGATCGACGCCCCGCGTCCTGAGCGGCCACCGAAGGGAGGGCCACCCTGTTGACAAGAGCACAGGGGTCCGGTAGACTTCCCTTCAAGTTCCAGAAGAGGAAGTGCGCCTAGGGTTCCACGGCTTCACAAGAGCCGGTCGGTCCAAGCGGCGCAGGCGGCCGGGCGCGGCCGCTACACCGTCAGGATAAAAGCCTGAGGGATAGGTTCCTCCAGAATCTATCGCTCAGGCTTGTTGCTATCCGGGTCCGGTGAGCGGATCCGGTGCCGTGATTGCCGGGCGATGACGGGAAGCAGTAGACGCCGGCGGGCGCTTTCCAGAGAGCCGTGGGGGGTGGAATCCGGCAGCCGACGCCGCGTCGAACTCGTCCCTGAGCCGCGACGCCGACCCCTGACCGGCTAGGCGTCGCCGGCAGCCGCCGTTACCGGTGCGAGTGCCGGCGGCTCGGTCCTGAGGACCGGTCGCTGGAACTAAGGTGGTACCGCGGGAGCACCCGCCCTTAGGGTGTCTCCCGCGCTGTGTTTCTTGCGGCCTACAGGGCCGGGAGGAGAGTGTCATGGCCCGTCAGATCGAGGCAGCACCGGGCAGGCGTGCCCTCCGCGCCAGGACGATGACCGGTGCGCAGATCCTGGTGGAGGCGCTGCGGCGGGAAGGGGTGGAGATCATCTTTGGCCATCCCGGCGGGGCCTCTTTGCCGATCTACGACGCCCTGTACGATGCGAAGGACATCCGCCACATCCTCGTCCGCCACGAACAGGTGGCCGCGCACGCCGCCGTGGGCTACGCCCGCGCCTCCGGCCGGGTCGGGGTCTGCACCGCGACCTCGGGGCCCGGCGCCACGAACCTGGTGACGGGCATCACGGACGCCATGATGGACTCCATTCCGATCGTGGCCATCACCGGTCAGGTGCCCCGGCCCGTCATCGGCAACGACGCCTTCCAGGAAGCGGATGTTACCGGCGTGACGATGCCGATTACGAAGTGGAACCACCTGGTCCTGGAGGTGGGCGATGTGGCGCCCTCCGTGCAGCGCGCCTTCTACCTGGCCCGAACGGGGCGGCCGGGCCCGGTACTGGTGGACCTCCCGCGCGACGTCCTGCAGGAGAGCGCCGTCCCGGCCTTCCTCGACGGCATCCCGGTTCCCGGATACCGTCCGGTCCTCGACGGCAACCCCAGGCAGATCGCCGCGGCGGCGGAGCTGCTGGCGACCGCGACGCGGCCGGTGATCTATGCCGGCGGAGGGGTGATCAGCGCCGGAGCCAGCGCCGAGCTGACGGCGCTGGCCGAGCGCACGGGCATTCCCGTCACCCTCACCCTGATGGGCAAGGGGGCGATGGACGAGACCCACCCTCTGTGCCTGGGGATGCTCGGCATGCACGGGAGCGTCTACGCCAACTACGCGGTGCACGAGGCCGACGTCATCCTCGCCGTCGGCGTGCGCTTCGACGACCGCGTGACGGGCAGGCTGCGGGATTTCGCCCCCCGGGCCCGGTTCATCCACATCGACATCGACCCGGCGGAGATCGGCAAGAACAAGCCGGCGCACATCCCCATCGTGGGAGACGCCTCCCGGGTTCTGGCCGCCCTGGCCTCTCAGGTCCGCGCCCCCCAGATCGACGGCTGGTGGGCACAGATCAACACCTGGCGGCGGCGCTACCCGTTCCGGTACCGGCAGGGCGAGGCCACCGTCAGCGCCCAGTACGTCTGCGACCAGCTGAACCGGATCACCGGCGGCGAGGCCGTCGTCACCACCGATGTGGGACAGCACCAGATGTGGATGGCGCAGTGGTACCGGCCGCGCGGGCCGCGCCGCTTCATCTCCTCGGGTGGGCTCGGCGTGATGGGGTTCGGGTTCCCGGCGGCCCTGGGGGCGAAGTTCGCCTGCCCGGAGAGCCTTGTGGTGGCGGTGGTGGGGGACGGCGGCTTTCAGATGACGATGCAGGATCTCAGCACCGCCGTCGAGTACCGAATGGCTCTGCCGATCATCGTCCTGAACAACGGCGCCCTGGGGATGGTGCGCCAGTGGCAGACCTTCTTCTACCGCGACCGGCGGTCGGCGTCCATCCTGCGCAACCCCGACTTCGCCCGCGTGGCCGAGGCCTTCGGCGCCCGCGGGATCCGCGTGGAGCGGCCGGAGCAGGTCGAACCCGCGCTGCGCAGCGCTTTGGCCGTCGAGGACGGGCCGGTGGTGGTGGACATCCGGTGCGATCCCGAGGAGAACTGCCTGCCCATGATCCCTTCGGGCCAGTCCGTGGCCGAGATGATCATCGATGAGTGAGGTGGAGGCGGCCGTGGCCACGATCAGCGTTCTGGTGGACAACAGCCCCGGCGTGCTGGTGCGTGTCGCGGGCCTGATCCGCCGGCGCGGCGTGAACATCCACAGCCTGTCTGTGGGCCCGACGGAGAACCCGGCGATCTCGCGGATGACCATTGTCGTGGACACCCCGCCCGAGCGCACGGAACAGTTCGCCAAGCAGCTGCGCAAGCTCGTCGAGGTGCGGCGGGCGACCGCGGTGGACGGGGCGGCCACGGTGGACCGCGAGCTGGCCCTGGTGAAGGTGAACGCCACGCCCGGCACGCGGATGGAGATCATGGAAATCGCCAACGTCTTCCGGGCCAGCGTGGTGGACCTCACCGACCGGACGATGACCCTGGAGGTCACCGGCAAGGGCGAGAAGATCGACGCCATCCTGTCGCTGCTGGCCAAACACGGCATCCGGGAGGTGGCCCGCACCGGCCAGGTCACGCTGGTCCGCGGCGCGCAGGCGACCTAGGGCGAGCGCCGAGGGCGCACCGGCCCCTTGGCGGACACGCCCATACCGCAAGGAGGTGGAAGATGGCCAGGATCTACTACGACCAGGATGCGCCGCTGACCCCGCTGGCGGGGCGCACCGTGGCGGTCATCGGATACGGCAGCCAGGGCCACGCCCATGCCCTGAACCTGCGGGACAGCGGAGTGAACGTTGTGGTGGGGCTCTACCGGGGGAGCGCCTCCTGGGCGAAGGCGGAGGCGGAGGGGCTGACCGTGGCCGCCGTGGGCGAGGCGGCGGCGCGGGCCGACGTCGTGGCGATGCTGGTCCCCGACCACGTGCAGCGCACCCTCTACGACCAGGAGATCGCCCCGCACCTGCGCCCGGGGCGGACGCTGCTCTTCGCCCACGGGTTCAACATCCACTACAACCAGATCCAGCCTGCGCCCGACACCGACGTGGTGATGATCGCGCCGAAGGCTCCCGGCCACCGGATGCGGGAGCTGTTCGTGGAGGGAGCCAGCGTCCCGGCGCTCCTGGCCGTCCACCGGGACGCCTCGGGACAGGCCAAAGCCACCGCGCTGGCCTATGCCCGGGGGATCGGCTGCACGAAGGCGGGCGTCATCGAGACGACCTTCCGCGAGGAGACGGAGACCGACCTGTTCGGGGAGCAGGCCGTGCTGTGCGGCGGGATCACCAGCCTGATCAAGGCGGGCTTCGAGACCCTGGTGGAGGCGGGATACTCCCCGGAGATTGCCTACTTCGAGTGTCTGAACGAGATGAAGCTCATTGTCGACCTCATCTACGAAGGCGGGTTTTCCTACATGCGGTACTCGGTGTCCGACACGGCGGAGTACGGCGACTACACCCGCGGGGGGGCGGTTATCGACCAGCACGTCCGCGAGGCGATGCGCCGGATCCTCCGGGAGGTGCAGGACGGCACCTTCGCCAGGGAGTGGGTCCTGGAGAACCAGGCCGGTCGGCCCGCCATGACGGCGTACCGTCGCCTGGAGGCGGCGCACCCGATCGAGGAGGTCGGCCGACGCCTGCGCGCCATGATGCCCTGGCTCCGCCGTCGGGCCGCCTCGCCGGAACCGGTCGGAGCCTCCTGAGATGCACACGGTGCCGCGGCCGGTGCGCCCGGAACGGGTCTGGATCTTCGACACGACGCTGCGCGACGGCGAGCAGTCGCCGGGGTTCTCCATGAGTGCCGACGAGAAGGTGGAGATGGCGCGGCAGCTGGCGCATCTGGGCGTGGATGTGATTGAGGCGGGATTTCCCGTCTCCTCCCCGGGCGAGTTCGAGGCGGCGCGGAGGGTGGCCCAGGAGGTGGCGGGACCGACGGTCTGCGTCCTGGCCCGGACCGCGCCCGGGGATATCGAGCGAGCCTGGGAGGCGGTGCGGGAGGCGGAGCGTCCCCGTATCCACACCTTCATCGCCACCTCGCCGATCCACATGGCCCGGAAACTGCGCATGAGTCCTGAGGCCGTCCTGGAGTCGGCCGCCGACGCCGTGCGGCTGGCGCGCCGGCTGTGTCCGGAGGTGGAGTTCAGCGCGGAGGACGCCACGCGATCGGACGTCGAGTTTCTCTGCCGCGTCTTCGAGGCGGCGATCAACGCGGGGGCGGCCGTGATCAACATCCCGGACACCGTCGGCTACGCCCAGCCGGAGGAGTTCGCCGCGCTGGTGCGGACCCTGATCGAGCGCGTCCCCGGCATGGAGGCGGTCACGGTCAGCGTGCACTGTCACGACGACCTGGGCCTGGCCACGGCCAACACCCTGGCCGGGATCCGGGCCGGCGCCCGGCAGGTCGAGGGCACGATCAACGGCATCGGGGAGCGGGCCGGCAACGCCGCCCTGGAAGAGGTGATCATGGCGTTGCATACGCGCGCCGACCGCTACGGCCTGACCACAGGCGTGGACACGACGCAGATCGCCGCCACCAGCCGGCTGCTCTGCGCCCTCACCGGCATCGAGGTCCAGCCCAACAAGGCCGTGGTCGGGGCCAACGCCTTCGCCCATGAGGCAGGGATTCACCAGCACGGGGTGCTGATGGATCGGGCCACCTACGAGATCATGACCCCCGAGTCGGTGGGCCTGCCCGCCAACCGGCTGGTCCTGGGCAAACACTCTGGCCGCCACGCGCTGGCCGCGGTGCTGGAGGCGGCGGGATTCCGGCTCAGCCGGGAGGAGGTGGACCGCGTCTACCGCCGGTTCAAGGAGGTGGCCGACCGGAAGAAGACGGTGCTGCCCGAGGAACTCGTGGCGCTGGTCGAGGATGACCTGGCCGCCCCGCCCTCCACCTGGGAGCTGAGCGGCTTCGAGGTGACGACCGGCAGCGCCCGGAAACCCTCGGCGGTGGTGGCGCTCACCTCCGGCGGCCGCCGCATCGAGCGGACGGCGACGGGAGACGGTCCGGTAGACGCCATCTTCGCGGCGATCAACGACATCGTCGCCATGAGGCCGGCGCTGGTGGACTACACGGTCCGCGCCGTGGCCGGCGGCGCGGAGGCGGTGGGCGAGGCCGTGGCGCGCCTCCGGCTGGACGGCGCGCTGGCGGTGGGCCGCGCGAGCAGCACCGACGTCCTCGAAGCCAGCGCCCGGGCCTATCTAGCGGCGATCAACAAGCTGCTGGCCCGCCGCGCGGCATCCGTGGTCCCGGGAGGGTCCCGCGCGTGGGCATGACCATGACCGAGAAGATCCTCGCCGCGCACAGCGGGGTCCCCTCGGTCCGCCCGGGAGAGATCGTGGACTGCCGGGTCGATTTCGCCTTCGCCAACGACATCACCGCCCCCCTGGCCATCCAGGAGTTTCAGAAGATGGGCGGCGAGGCCGTCTTCGATCCCGACCGGGTGGCCTTCGTCCTCGACCACTACGTCCCCAACAAAGACATCGCCTCCGCCGACCAGGCCCGCATCACGCGGGAGTTTGTGCGGGCCCAGGGACTGCCCCACTTCTACGACGTCGGCCGCGCCGGCATCGCCCACGTCCTCCTCGCCGAGGAGGGCTTTGTCGGTCCGGGCGACCTCTTCGTCGGCGCCGACTCCCACACGTGCAACCACGGGGCCCTGGGCGCCTTCGCCACCGGGGTCGGCTCCTCCGACCTGGCCGCGGCCCTGATCACCGGCCGCCTCTGGCTGCGGGTGCCACAGACCCTGCGCTTCGTCCTGCGGGGACGGCCGCGGCCCTGGGTGACGGGCAAGGACCTGGTCCTGACCATCATCGGGATGATCGGCGTGGACGGCGCGCGCTACGCGGCGATGGAGTTCGCCGGCGACGCCCTGGCCTTCCTGACGATGGACGAACGGTTCTCCATCACCAACATGGCGGTGGAGGCCGGCGCCAAGAACGGCATCATGGAACCCGACGAGCGGACGCTGGGGTGGATCGCTCCGCGCGCCCGCCGGCCGTTCACGGTGGTCCGGTCCGACCCCGACGCGGCGTACGCCGATGTGCGGACGATCGAGGTGGACAGCCTGGACCCGGTGGTTGCCGCTCCGTCGTCTCCCGGCAACGTCGTCCCGGTCCGGGAGGCGGCGGGGGTGCCTGTGGACCAGTGCTTCATCGGCACCTGCACCAACGGGCGCCTGGAGGACCTCCGCATGGCGGCGCGGATCCTGTCCGGCCGCACGGTGCACCGGGACACGCGCCTGCTCGTCATCCCGGCGACCCCCGCAATCTACCGCCAGGCACTGGAGGAGGGACTGATCCGGATCTTTCTCGACGCCGGCGCCGCGGTCAGCACATCGACCTGCGGGCCGTGCATCGGAGGACACATGGGCGTGCTCGGTGCCGGGGAGGTCTGCGTCTCGACCAGCAGCCGGAACTTCGTCGGACGGATGGGCCACAGGACCAGCCGCGTCTACCTGGCCAACGCGGCGGTGGCGGCGGCCACGGCGGTGACCGGTCGGTTGACCCATCCCGCGGACGTCGTCGGCGAAGCGGTGCCGGCCCGGGGATGAGGCGATGATCCGGCGGGGTCGGGCCCATGTCGTCGGCCACCACATCGATACCGACGTGATTATTCCGGCGCGCTACCTGGTGACCGCGGACCCGGCGGACCTGGCGCGGCATGCGTTCGAAGATCTCGACCCGTCGCTGCGCGAGCAGATCGGAGAGGGCGACATCCTCATTGCCGGCGAGAACTTCGGCCAGGGCAGTTCCCGGGAACACGCCCCCCTGGCCCTCCGGGGGCTGGGCCTCGCCGCGGTGGTGGCGGCTTCCTTCGCCCGGATCTTCTACCGCAACGCCTTCAACGTCGGCCTGCCTCTGCTCGAGTGCCCTGCGGCCGCCGGCGGCGTGCGGGACGGCGATGTGGTGGAGGTGGACTTCGGGGCCGGCACCGTACGCAACCTGACGCGGGGGGACCTCTACCGCGGCCAGCCGATTCCGGAGTTCATGCAGCGCCTGGTCGATGCGGGGGGACTGGTGGGCTACATCCGGGCCCAGCGCCGGGCGCTGCAGGAGCGGGGATAGCGCAGCCTTTGTGGCACAGAGGAGGAATATCGATGTCGGAGTCCGCATCCCGGAGCGGTGAGCGCCGGGGCAAGACGGAGTCGGAAGCGGAACAGCGCCGCGAGCCCGACGAAACCGCCGGGCCGGAGTGGGTCCTGGAGCGAATCCAGCAGACCTTCGAGACGCGCCGGGGGTGACCGCGCCCGGTGAGGATCGCCGTCCTGCCGGGTGACGGCGTCGGCCCGGAGGTGACGGCCGAAGCCGTGAGGGTGCTCGTCGCCTCCGCCCGCCGCCACGGTCTGGCCGTCGAGACCGCGGACGGGCTCATCGGGGGCGCGGCACTGGAACGGACCGGCCGTCCGCTCCCGGCGGAGACGGTGGACCTCTGTCGTACCGCCGATGCCGTGCTGCTGGGGGCTGTGGGCGGCCCACGGTGGGACGATCTGCCGGGCGACCGGCGGCCGGAGCGGGGACTCCTCGAGCTCCGCCGCGCCCTGGGGGTGTACGCCAATCTGCGGCCGGCGCGCGTCTTCCCCTCCCTGCTGGACCGGGCGCCGCTGCGGCCGGAGGTCGCCTCGGGGACGGATCTCCTCATCGTCAGGGAGCTCACCGGGGGCCTGTACTTCGGCACGCCGCGGGGCCGCGACGGGGATGAGGCCGTGGACACGCTGCGCTACCGACGCCAGGAGATCCGGCGCCTCGTTCGCACGGGGCTGGATGCGGCGCGGCGCCGCCGCCGGCGCCTGACCTCGGTGGACAAGGCGAACGTGCTGGAAACCTCCCGGCTGTGGCGGGAGGTGGTGGTGGAGGAGGCCGCCGCGTTCCCGGAGGTTGCCGTCGAGCACATGCTGGTGGACACCTGCGCCATGCAGCTGGTCCGCGCCCCCCGCGCCTTCGATGTGATCGTGACAGAGAACATGTTCGGCGACATCCTCAGCGACGAAGCCGGCGCCGTGGTCGGGTCGATGGGACTCCTCCCGTCGGCCAGCCTGGGGGAGACGCCTCCCTTCCTCTATGAGCCGGTGCACGGATCGGCGCCGGACATCGCGGGGAAGGGGATCGCCAACCCCGTCGGCGCGATCCTCAGCGCGGCGTTGATGGTCCGCCACTCCTTCCGCCGACCCGAGATCGCCGCCGAAATCGAAGCCGCGGTGGAGGCGGCGATCGCCGCCGGCGTGCGCACCCCCGATCTCGGAGGAACGGCGACCACGGCGGAGATGGGGGAGGCGGTGGTCGCCGCGCTGTCCCGGGTTGCGGGGTCGGGAGGACGGTGAAGATGGCGATGCCGGAGTGCAGGGCGGAGGTTCGCGAGCCCAGGGCGGAGGTTCGCAACTCCAGGGCGGAGGTTCACGAGCGCAACGCAGCATTCCGCGAGCACAGCGCGCGGCTGCTCGACGGGCCGGACCGCGCGCCGGCACGCTCCTACTTCAGGGCCATCGGGCTGACCGACGAGGACCTGCGCCGTCCCCTGATCGGCATCGCCAACACCTGGATCGAGCTTATGCCCTGCAACTACCACCTGCGGCGCCTCGCCGAGCAGGTGAAGTCGGGTGTCCGTGAGGCGGGCGGGACGCCCCTGGAGTTCAACACCATCGCCATCTCCGACGGCATCTCCATGGGGACCGAGGGGATGCGCACCTCCCTGGTCAGCCGGGAGATCATTGCCGACTCCATCGAGCTCGTCGCCCGCGGCTATCTGCTGGACGGGCTGGTGGCCATCGCCGGGTGCGACAAGACGATCCCGGGAGCGGTCATGGCCCTGGCCCGTCTCAACCTCCCCGCCCTCCTGCTGTACGGCGGGTCGATCGCCCCCGGAAGGTTCCGGGGCAGGGATGTCACCGTGCAGGACGTCTTTGAGGCGGTCGGCGCCTACCATGCGGGCCGGCTGGATGCGGCGCAGCTGGCGGAGCTCGAATCCGCCGCCTGTCCGGGCCCGGGCGCCTGCGGCGGGCAGTTCACCGCCAACACCATGGCGATGGCTTTTGAGGTGATGGGGATCAGCCCCATGGGCAGCGCCGACATCCCGGCCATGTCCCCGGACAAGGACGCCGCCGCACGGGAGGCCGGTCGCCTGGTGATGGGACTGCTCCGCGCCGGAATTCGTCCGAGGGAGATCATCACCCGTCGCTCGCTGGAGAACGCGATCACGGCGGTGGCCGCCTCGGGGGGCTCCACGAACGCCGTGCTCCACCTGCTGGCCGTCGCTCAGGAGGCGGGGGTTCCCCTGACCATCGACGACTTCGACCGCCTCAGCGGGCGCACGCCCCTGATCGTCGACCTGAAACCGGGGGGCCGCTTCACCGCCGTGGATCTGCACCGCGCCGGCGGCATCCGGCTGGTGACGCAGCGGCTGCTGGAGGCGGGCCTGCTGCACGGCGAGACGATCACCGCCAGCGGCCGGACGCTTGCCGCCGAGGCCGCCGTGGCCCGAGAGAGCCCCGGCCAGGAGGTCGTTCGTCCGGTCAAAGATCCGCTGGAGCCCACCGGAGGGCTGGCCATCCTGCGCGGCAACCTGGCTCCCGAGGGATGCGTGGTGAAGCTGGCCGGCTCCGCGCGCCGCACGCACCGGGGGCCGGCGAAGGTGTTCGACTCCGAGGAGGAGGCGTTCCAGGCCGTCGCCGGCGGGAAGATCCGCCCGGGAGACGTCGTCGTCATCCGCTACGAAGGGCCGGTCGGCGGCCCCGGCATGCGCGAGATGCTCGCCGTCACCGCCGCACTCGTGGGCGCAGGCCTCGGCGAGTCGGTGGCGCTGCTCACCGACGGTCGCTTCTCCGGGGCGACCCACGGCCTGATGGCCGGTCACGTCGCTCCTGAAGCCGCCCGCGGCGGTCCGATCGCGGCGCTGCGCGACGGGGATCTCATTGTCTTCGATGTGCCCGCCCGCCGGCTCGACGTCGCCCTCTCCGAGGCGGCGCTGACGGAGCGTCTGGCCTCGTGGCGGCCGCCGGCGCCCCGCTACAGCGGCGGTGCGCTGGCGAAGTACGCCCGCCTGGTGTCCTCCGCAGCCCTCGGCGCCGTCACGCGCTGATCGGGTCGACGGCCCGCTTCCGTCCCTGCTATAATGGCCTGAGTCGCCAACCCACGCCGCATCCGACGCTCAGCGTTCTCGGCGGGCGGGTGAGGTCAGGAGGGGGTGGGTCCCATGACCGAAGTCCGTGTCGGCAAGGACGAAAGCCTGGACAGCGCGCTGCGCCGGTTCAAGCGCCAGGTGAAGCGCTCGGGCATTCTCACCGACGCCAAGCGCCACGAGCACTACGAATCCCCCAGTGTGAAGCGGCGCCGGAAGGCAGCCCGGCGGCGCCGGCGGGGAGGGTAGGGCGTCCCGCCACGGCGCAGCAGGAAGGGGGACGGCGGTCCCCCTTCGTGCTTTGCGCCCACGCGTGCAATGTCCCTCGCCGACCGTCTGAAGGAAGATCTGAATCGCGCCCTCCGTGCCGGCGACAGCCTCCGTGTGTCGACGATCCGGCTGGCCCGGGCAGCGATTCACAATGCCGCCATCGAGCGGGGCCGCGACCTGACCGACCTGGAGATCCAGGACATTCTGGCGCGGGAGATGAAACGTCGGCGCGAAGCGATTGAAGCCTACACCAGGGCCGGGCGCGAGGACCTGGTACAGAAGGAGACCCTGGAACTGGCCATCCTCACCGAGTACCTTCCGCCGCTGGACGAGGCGCAGTTACGGGCGATGATCCGCGACACCGTCGCCCAGGTCGGGGCCACCGGGCCGCAGGATCTGGGCCGGGTGATGGGAGCCCTGATGCCGCGCCTCCGCGGCCGCGCCGACGGCGGGCTGGTCCAGCGGCTGGTCCGGGAAGCCTTGGGGGCATGACACCGGAGCGCAGCACCTCGCGCCGCAGGCCGGTCAAGCGGGCGCGCAGCGCCGGCGGGGTGGTGTTTCGGAGCGACGGCGGCCGTCCGACTATCCTCCTGCTGCGGCATGAGAGCGGCAGGTGGATGCTCCCCAAGGGGACGATCGAGGAGGGCGAAACGCCCGAGGCCGTGGCCCTCCGCGAGGTGCGCGAGGAGACCGGTCTCTCCCGTGTCCGGGTGGTGGCCGACCTGGGGGAGGAGCGCTACCACTTCTTCTGGCGCTCCGAGGACGCCTACTACGACAAGACCGTGCGCTACTTTCTCCTCGAGTTTCTGGGCGGGGAGGATCCCGCCCCCCAGTCGGAAGAAGGGTTTGTGGCCTGCGAGTGGGTGAGCCTGGACGACGCTCTCGAGCGCATCAAGTACAAAGAAACGCGCGAGGTCGTGCGTCGGGCGAAGGACTATCTCGAGCATACGGGGGAGCGCAGCGATGCGACGACCGGCCGATCCTGACCGTACCGGCGATGCTGTTCGCAGGGTGGATGCCGCCCGGCCGCGGGTCCCTGTTCCCCCGTCGGCGTCTCCCCCGCCGAAGGGCTCCGTCCCTCCGACGGGATCTGTCCTTCCGAAGGACCCCGACCGTCTGGCCCAGGAGGTCCTGGACAAGTACGCCCGCTTCATCAACCCCGGACTGGCCCGCCTCTACCGTTTCGCCAACGTCACGACCGCGGAGTGGGAGGCGGAGGGGGCCGTGGTCCGGGATATCCATGGCAAGGAGTATCTGGACTTCTCGGGAGGACCGGCCGTTTTCAGTCTCGGCCACCGCCACCCCAAGGTTGTGGCGGCGGTCAAAGCGCAGCTGGACCGCATGCCCATGTCGGTCCGCGCCATGCCGCGTCTGCTGGAAGCCGAACTGGCGGAGCTGCTGGCGCAGATCACTCCCGGCGACCTGCAGTACACCTTCTTTGTCAACAGCGGGACCGAGGCGAACGAAGGTGCGCTGAAGCTGGCGCGCCTGGCCACGGGCCGGCCGAACATCGTGGGGGCGGTCGGTGCCTTCCACGGGAAGACGATGGGAGCCCTTTCCGCCTCCGGACGCGACACCTACAAGACGCCGTTCCAGCCCCTGATCCCGGGATTCAGCCACGTGCCCTTCGGCGACCTGGAAGCCCTCGAGCGAGCGGTAACGGTCGAAACCGCGGCGGTGATCCTGGAACCGATCCAGGGGGAGGGCGGCGTGATCATCCCTCCCGACGACTATCTGCCCGGCGTGCGCGAGATCTGCGACCGCACCGGGGCGCTGCTTATCCTGGACGAGGTACAGACCGGTCTGGGCCGCACCGGGAAGATGTTCGCCTGCGAGCACTGGGGCGTCGCGCCGGACCTGCTGACCATGGCCAAAGCGCTCGGCGGCGGCGTGATGCCCATCGGAGCGATCACGGGACGACCGCAGATCTGGAAGATGCTCGAGCAGAATCCCTACCTGCACTCCTCCACCTTCGGCGGCAACCCGCTGGCCTGCGCCGCGGGCGTGGCCACGATCAAGGTGCTCCTGGAAGACCGTCTGCCCGAGCGCGCCGCCGAGTTGGGTCCGTACCTGCTGGAGCGGCTGCGCGACGTGCAGCGCCGTCATCCGACCATCGTCCGGGACGTGCGGGGGAAGGGGCTGCTCCTGGGCATGGAGTTCGCCGATCCCGACGTCGTCCTCCTGATCACCGCGGACGCGATGGAGCGCGGGGTCATCATCTTCTACAGTCTGAACAAGCCGGAGTGCTTCCGGATCGCCCCGCCGCTCGTGGTCACGAAGGCGCAGATCGACCGCGCGGTGGAGATCCTGGAGCAATCCGTCGCCTGGGCGGAGCAGATGGTGGCCGAAGTCTCCGCCGAGACGACGCGCTAGCCGCCGCCGTCACGGGCCGGCGACCTGGTGCCGGCGATCCGGTGGCAGCGACTCAGTGCGGCGACCCCGTGGCGGCGATCCCGCCCAGCGGACGGAATCCCGACGGCCAGAGTTCCGGCGGCCAGCCCACGGCAGTCACAATCCCCGGTGCCGCTATTCCCGGTGGCCGCGATTCTCCGTGGCCGCAATTCCCGGTGACCACACCCCCGGGGAGCCGATCCTGACTCGTTCCCTCGTGGCGGGCGGCTCATCCCGGCGCCGCCGCCGGTCCGCGGCGCATGTCTTTGTGCCGCATCGCCTGCACCGTGTCGCGGCCGAAGATGAGTTCCGCTTCGTAGCCGTTGTGGGCGCGACACCTGAGCTGGATGTTGTCGAGGGTCGCTGTTCCCCCGCGGGCGTACGGAACGATGTGATGGAACTCGAGGAAGCCGCGGGCCTCGCAGCGACGGCCGCCGGGTGAAACGTAGGCGCATTGTCCCTGGTCCCGAGCCCACGCCGCCCGCCTGACCTCCGCCGGAATGTGCCGCGAACGGACTGATGCGTTCGTGGTGTGCTGCCGTGGCGGCGGCTCACCATCTGCTCGACGTCCGTCGGTGTCGCGCTGCGCGGCGGAGTGCCTGCGCTGCGCCAGATCTTTCAGAAGCGCCCGCAGCGCCAGCCTGAAGACTTCCCCCGCATCACCATCGGGAATCCGGTGCCGCAGCAGATCCTGGGCCCGGCGGAGCGCCTGATACATTTCCTCATCTGCGGTGAATTGAATGCGATACAGCCTGGGCGCCAGCGGTTCGACAACGGGTCGCCGTGCGGAGGAAGGCGACGAGAAGCGTGATGCTTCCGCCGGCGCATCAATCAGCGGGGCCCCCAGTGCTCCGGGCCTATCCGGTGCTTCCTGTCCCGCTGCTTCCTGTCCCGGTTTTTCCTCTCCGTGCGCTTCCCCGATGCTATCGCCTTCGGAGGCTTTCGGATCGCGGGCGGCCCCGACCGGCCGCGCAATGGCGGCCGGGATCGGCAACCGGCGCACCGTCGAGGCCACCGGCGGTTGCGGTCGCAGGCGGGCGACCAGGGCTTCCACCTCGTGCTTGGTCTTGCGTTCCGCTTCCGTCAGCAGGGCCACGTGATTCTCCGCCGTCAGGTGAGGGGCCAAAAGCCCCACCGTGGTCAGGTTCACCGCTCCGCTGGTCAGCAGGTCCAGGACCTGAGGGAACCGGCGCGCCACCCGCGCGGCCTCGATGCGGTTGTATGCGGCGTACTCGGAGAGGTGGAGCACCCGAGTACAGTAGGCGAACATCGACGGGCAGCCCTCGGCGAGGTAGAGACGGCGCTCGTCGAAGACGGCCAGGTGAGCAATGAGGGCGGCGGTGGCCTCACGCTCGCGGCGCACCAGGTCCTGGATCCGACAGGTCAAATCCCGGTCGTTGAGTCCTGCGGCCTGGACAAGGATGGATGCGATCATGGCCCTTCTATACGCGGTTGTCGTCGAAGCCGTCAATGACCGGGGTGGATCAGTTCTACTGGGTCCGGACCCAGTTCTGTTCGATCGTCTGGCGTCAGGGATGGCGCGAGTCCGGCGCGAGGGCGGCTCGACGGGGACAGACCGGGACCGGTCCTCTCGGACCCTGGCGAACGAAACTCTGGCGGGAGACCCCCGGCAAACCAAACCTTGACGGAAGACCCCTGCGGGAGACCCCGGCGACCGAGACCCCGGCGAGCCAGGCCTTGGGAAGCGAGACCCCGGCGACCGAGACTCCGGCGGCCTGACCTGGGGATTGACGGGAGCCCCGCGGAATGGCGGAGAGTCCCGCGAAATGGCGAAGAGTGCTGACGCAGACGAGGCGGGGGGATCGGGACGGCAGATTGACAGGGGCCGGCAGCCTCTCTACACTGGGGCCGAGCAATGAAGGAGCTCGCCCCTCCCGAGCGTTCGCCGAACGTCAGCACGTAAGGCGACGGAGGCCTCCGATATCGGCCCCACGAGAGCCCCGGGGCCGTGTATCCTCCGGGGAAGATGGGTGGTACCGCGGGAGCGCTGCTCGCTCTCGTCCCTGAGGGGACGAGGGCGTTCTTTTATGAGGAAGCGATCGAGGTGGAGGAGATGGGGACGACCCGATGGACGTGGCGGCAGGCGGCCGAGACGTTCCTGACGTTCTTCCGGGAGCGCGGTCATACCGTCGTCCCCGGCAGCTCCCTGGTGCCTGCGGGCGACCCCACGCTGCTCTTCACCAACGCCGGCATGGTGCAGTTCAAGGACACCTTCCTCGGCCTGGAACGCCGTCCGTATCTGCGGGCCGCCACATTGCAAAAGTGCATGCGCGTGCAGGGGAAGCACAACGACCTGGAGACGGTCGGGCCGAGCCCCTGGCACCACACCTTCTTCCTGATGCTGGGCAACTTCAGCTTCGGCGACTACTTCAAACGGGAGGCGATCGCCTACGCCTGGGAGTTGATGACCGCCATCTACGGGATCGATCCGTCCCGACTGGTGCTGACCATCTTCAAGGACGACGACGAGGCCTTCCAGGCCTGGCGGGCGCTGGAGATCCCCGCCGCGCGCATTTTCCGCATGGACGAGAAGACGAACTTCTGGATGATGGCCGACGTCGGACCCTGCGGGCCGACCTCGGAACTGCACTACGACTGGGGCCCCGAGCGCTGCACCTGCGGACGTCCCGACTGCAGCGTCGCCCTGGACAACGGCTGTCTCCGCTGGCTGGAGGTCTGGAACCTGGTCTTCATGCAGTTCGACCAGCGGCCCGACGGGACCCGGGTCCCCCTGCCGAGACCCGGGGTGGATACGGGCATGGGGCTGGAGCGTCTGGTGACGGTCCTCCAGGGCACCCGCGACGTGTACGGCACCGACCTGTTCCTGCCCCTGATGGATCGCCTGCAGGCCATTCTGGGCCACGACCGGCGCCGGCGCGAGGAGCATGAGGTGGCCTACCGGGTGATGGCCGACCACGGGCGGGCCATGACCTTCCTGCTCGCCGACGGCGTGGTTCCCGGCAACGAAGGCCGCAGCTACGTCCTGCGGATGATCATGCGGCGGGCGATGCGCTTCTGCCGCTCCACCGGCACCACGGCGCCGTTCCTCGCCGAACTGGCCGGGGCCGTCGCGGAGGAGATGGGGGATGTGTACCCGGAATTGCGCGCGCAGCGGGAGTTCATCGAGGCCGCGGCGCGCGCCGAAGAAGAACGCTTCACCCAGACGCTGACCAACGGCCTGGAGCGGCTGGAGGAGCTCCTGGACCGGACCGCGGAGGCCGGGGCGCGCGTCCTGCCCGGCGAGGAGGTGTTCCGTCTCTACGACACCTACGGGTTTCCGCTGGAGATGACGAAGGACGTGGCGCGCGAGCGCGGGCTGGAGGTGGACGAGACCGGTTTTGCCCGGGCGATGGAGGCCCAGCGCGAGCGGGCCCGGGCGGCGCAGGCGTTTACCCTCCCGGCGGATGACGGCCGCTATGCCCGGCTGGCGGCCGAAGGGATAACCACAGAGTTCGTCGGCTACCGGCGGCACCGCCTGCGGGCGCGCATCAGGGCGCTGCTGGTCCGCGGCCGGCCGGCGGAGCGGGCCGCCGCCGGCGACGAGGTGGAGGTGGTGCTCGACCGCACGCCCTTCTACGCGGAAGGCGGCGGCCAGGTCGGCGACACGGGCGAACTGGTCACGGCGGACGGCCGGGTCGAGGTCCGGGACACCCGCCGCGGGCCGGGCGGGATCATCGTCCACCTCGGGCTCGTCCAAGATGGTGCGATCCGGGTCGGCCAGACGTGCCGCGCGACGATCGACGTCGCGCGGCGACTCGACATCATGCGGAACCACACCGCGACGCATCTGCTGCACAAGGCCCTGCGGGAGGTGCTCGGGGAACACGCCCGCCAGGCCGGCTCGCTGGTGGCCCCCGACCGGCTGCGCTTCGACTTCATCCACCTGGCGCCGCTCAGCGCGGAGCAGCGGCAGGCCATCGAGGTCCGGGTGAACGAGCAGATCACGGCCGACCTGCCCGTGCGGGCGCAGTGGTTGAGCTACGAGGAGGCGGTGGCCCGCGGGGCCATGGCGCTCTTCGGAGAGAAGTACGGCGACCGTGTCCGCATGGTCAGCATCGACCACTACAGCCGGGAACTGTGCGGAGGCACCCACCTCGCGCGCACCGGGCAGATCGGCCTCTTCAAGGTCACCGCGGAGAGCGGCGTCGCCGCTGGCGTGCGGCGCATCGAGGCGGTCACCGGTCGGGGCGCGCTGGATCTGGTCATCCGCCAGGAGCGCGCCCTGCGCGCGATCGCCGAGCAGTTGCGCACCACGCCCGAAGAGGCCCCCGAGCGCGTGCGGCGGTTGAGCGAGCAGATCAGAGAACTGGAGCGTCGGCTGCGCGCCGGCGCGGAGCCGTCCCGCGAGGAGGTCGCCCTGCGCGGCGAGGCCGCCGCCGTCACCGTGGACGGCACGCGCGTCGTCGTCCTCGACGTCCAGGCCGACGACGCCGAGGCGCTGCGTCGCCAGGCCGATCGGCTGCGCGAGGTCTTCGACGCCAGGACGGAGCCCGCCGTGATCGTCCTGGCCAGCACCACCAGCGGCCGCCTGGTCGCGACGCGCACACGCAAAGCCTCGCCGCCGGTCCACGCGGGGGCGCTGCTGCGCAGCCTGGCCGAGGAGTTCGGGGGCAGCGGCGGCGGCCGGCCCGACCTGGGGCAGGGCGGGCTGCGCGATCCGGCGCGGGTGCGCGACCTGGTGGCCCGCGGCCGCGATCCGGCCTTCCTGGCCGCGCATCTGGCGCGCGGGAGGTAGGGATGGGTGGGAGGGTGCTCGCCCTCGACGTAGGCACCAGGCGGATCGGCGTCGCCGTCTCCGATCCCACCGGGACCATCGCGCACAGCCACGCCGTGCTGCCTCGTACCTCGTGGGCCGACCTCCTCCGGCGACTGCGGCGCATCATCGCCGACCAGGAGGTGGAGCGGGTCGTCGTCGGCCTACCCCTGCGTCTGGACGGGCGGGAAGGGCCCGCGGCGGAGGAGGCCCGGGCCTTCGCCCGGCGGCTGCGGCGCGAGCTGCCGCTCCCCGTTGTCCTGCAGGACGAGCGCCTGTCCACCGCAGAAGCGGAACGGGCAATGGTGTTACAGGACGCCCGCCGGGGGGTGCGACGGCGACGGCGGGACGCCGTAGCGGCGGCGATCTTCCTGCAGACTTATCTCGAGCGGTGCCGCAGGGACGCGGGCGCGGCGGACGACGGGGAGGAGGGACGGCGTGACGAATCGCGGGACCACCATCACACTCCTGGACGATGAGGGCCGATCCCACGCCTTCACCCTCGTCGACGTAGTGGAGGTGGACGACCGCCGGTACGCCGTGCTCCAGCCCCAGGGCGAGGAGGGGAGCGCGGTGCTTTTCCGCGTCGAGGGCGAGCTGCTCACGCCGGTGGACGAGGACGAGGAGTTCGACCGCGTCGTCGCCGAGTTGCAGGAGACCGGGGACTACGACGCCCTGACCGTAGTGGACGAGGACGACCGGCGCAGGCGCGGGGTGAACTGACACCGATGCGCCGGGCGGCGGCGGTGACGGCGGGACTCCTGGGTGCAGCGATCGCCGCGGCCGCCTTTGCCGTCTCGAGCGCGCTGGCGCCGGTGGAGCGGCGGGCCCCGGTGCAGGTCGTGGTCATCCCGCCCGGGAGCGGCGCGGCGGAGATCGGCCGGATTCTGGAGGATGCCGGGATCGTGCGCCGGGCCTCCCACTTTGTCTACGCGGCGCGGCTGCGGGGGCTGACGCGCCGCCTCCGCGGCGGAGAGTACCGCCTGTCCCCCGCCATGTCTCTGCCGGAGGTGGTGGAGCGCATCGCCCGCGGCGAGGTTGTGCTCCACACCGTGACGATTCCCGAAGGCCTCACCGCAGAAGAGATCGTCCGAACCCTCGCCGGGAAAGGGCTGGGCGATCCCGTGCGGCTGCGGACGCTGGTACGGGAGGGAGCAGGAGCGTTCCCCCACACCTTCCTCCGGGAGATCCCCACCGCCTCCCTGGAAGGCTACCTGTTTCCCGACACCTACCAGCTGCCGCGCTTCCTCGACGAACGGTTGGTGTTGGCCGCCTTCCTGGACCGGTTCGAAGCCGTCGTCATCCCCGCATGGCGGCGAGAGGGACGGGGACGGAGCCTGCACGAGATCGTCACGGTGGCGGCGATGGTGGAACGGGAGGCCCGCGTGCCTTCGGAGCGCCCGCTCATCGCGGGGGTGATCTACAACCGGCTCCGCCGCGGCTGGCGGCTGGAGATCGACGCCACCGTTCTCTATGCGCTGGGGCGGCACAAACCGGTCGTCACCTACGACGACCTGAAGGTGGACTCGCCCTACAACACCTACCTCCACGCCGGTCTGCCTCCCGGGCCGATTGCCAGCCCGGGACTGGCCGCGATCGAGGCGGCGCTGCGCCCGGCCCGGACGGACTACCTCTTCTACGTCGCCCGTCCGGACGGCTCCCATGCCTTCAGCCGGACGCTGGCCGAGCACCTGGTCGCCGTCCGCCGCTACCGGCCGTGATCCAGCGCCTGCTCACGCCCCGGGAGGTGGCGGCCTCCGTCGCGGATCTCGATCCCGAAGCGCTGCACCGCCGGGGGGTCCGCGGCGTGATCCTCGATCTGGACAATACCATCGTCCCGTGGGGTCGCCGGACCGTCCCCCCGGTTGTCCATGAGTGGGTGGAAGGCCTCCGCCGGACCGGCATCCGGGTCTGCATCGTGTCCAACAACTCCGGGGGGTGGGCCCGACAGGTGAGCGCCTCGTTGGGCGGGATCCCCGTGGTGGGATGGGCGCTCAAACCGGTGCCCTTCGGGTTCAGACGCGCCATGCGCCTGATGGGCACCGCTCCCGCGCAGACCGCGCTGGTCGGTGACCAGCTGTTCACCGATGTCCTGGGCGGCAACCTGCTCGGCGTCTACACGATTCTCGTCGAGCCGCTGTCGCCCCGGGACTGGCTGAGTACCCGCCTGGTGCGTCTGCTGGAAGGACCCTTCCGCCGGCGCCTTGCCCGCCGCTTCCCTCAGGACACCGGCTAGCCCTCAGACTACCGGCTTCCCCCGGCCGTCCTCCTCTCCTCCCGGGGCCTTCTTGCCGATATTTCTTTCCGAATAGGACACAGAAGGCCGTCTAGGCCCCGGGAGGCCGGGGCAAGGAGAGGAGATGAGCGGCCGGCGAGGCCGCAGCCGGGGTGAGGGAGGGGCCGATTACGACACGCCGCCAGTTCCTGCAGGGGCAAACCGGGTTCACGTTGATCGAGCTGCTCGTGGCCACGGCGATCTTCGGGATCGTGGCCATCTTTCTGCTCACCTCGTTCATCCAGGCGCTCAGCCAGGCGGGGTACTCCAACGAGCGGTCCGCGGCGACGACCATCGGGATGCAGGTCATGGAGCAGATCCGCTCCAGCGCCAACCCCTATCAGCTGGTGGCCTTCGACCCGCTGCCGCGGACACCCATCGCCAGCATCGGGCCGTGCCCGCCGGACCCCAACCCGAGCCCGTACTGCGGTCTGGCCAACCCCACCCCCTACGCCTTCGACCTGCAGGTGGACATCAACCAGAACGATGACCTGGGGCTGGTCGACGTCACGGTCCAGGTCTACCGGACCGGATCGGCCGCCGGCGTCCCGCCCATCGTGAGGCTGACGACGATCCTCGATGACCAGTAGATGACCAACAGGAGACCGGCGATGCGCAGAGCAGGCGACAGGCGGACGGCGTCTTCCGGCGAGCAGGGGTTCACGCTGCTCGAACTGCTCATCGGTCTGACGCTGGTGGCGCTCGTCATCGGCGTGGTGGGCGCGTTGCTGGTTACCGGCGCCCGCGCCGCCAAGAACACGAATAGTTTCCTCCAGACCCAGGCCCAGGTGCGCGCCGGATTGGACAACATGGTGGAGGAGATCCGGTGGGCGCAGGAGGTCCGCGCGGCTGCGGCGCAGTCGGTCACGCTGTTCGTCCCCCAGAGCACCCCCTTCTCGGCCAGCAGCCCGTACACCGTGACCTTCGCCTACAACGCCGCGGACGACACGATCACACGCCAGGAGGATCCGGACGCGGACGGCCCGCAACCGGCCGGACCGCCGACGCCGATCGCCTACCTCGTCGTGGATCCGGGCGGCGGGGCGGGACTGACCCTGGAGTACTTCGACACCACGGGAACCTCGCTGGGGTCCGCACCGCCGTCGCCGGGGGACGTCTCGCGGGTCCGCATCTTCATCACGACGACGAAGGACGGGTTCAGCCGGACCTTTGCCGGCGACGCGGCACTCCGCGGCCGGTTGTAGCCGGTTGTCGGGAGAGTCGGTTGTCGTAGCGGAGTCGGTTGTGGGAGAGGAGCCGGTGTTGGAAACGACAGGATCGCACCGCGGCCCGTGCCCGGGCGGGGCGGGCCACCGGTGCAGACCAGGACAGAAGGACGGGACAGTCTCATGAGACGTCGAGGATGGGGGGAGCAGGGCTTCGCCATGATCGCCGTGCTCTCGGTCATGCTGGTGCTGACCGTGTTGAGCCTCCTGGTCCTCCACGTGACCGGCAAGGAGGTCCGCCTGGGCGGGGTGCGGCGCCTCGGAGCCCAGAGTATCTATCTGGCGGAGGGCGGCGCCAACGCCGGCCGGGCGGGGCTGATGGCGTTCCTGCACCAGAACCCCTCGGGACCGACCCCCTCCGATCCGACCGGGCAGTGGTTCTCCGTGCACGACTCGCTGAGCGAGACCATCCTGGACAGCAACCTGTATTCGGCGGGGAATCCCTCCACGCAGAACGCGCTGGGGCTGTTCGACTACCTGGTGGTGGACGGCCAGCGGTTCACCCTGGGCACGACCAGCGCCACAGAGTGGCAGGCCTTCTACACGGACTGGAGCCAGCCCTACGCCCACCGCAAGCTGGTGGCCGGGCCGAGCGGCACCTCGCCGCTCCGCACCGCGGCCTGCACTCCGGCGCAGGCGGCCGCGGTGTTCGGCAGTCCTCCCACCAACACCCTGGGGCCGGGAACCTACCGTTCCACGGTCGTGGTGTGTCCGCGTCTGGCGGCGCATCCCAGCGACCCCGGCCAGCCAGCGCGCTACGTCCAGAAGCACGTACCCGGTGTCTATGAGTTTTTCTACTCCTACATGGTGGTCAGCGACGGCGAAACCGATCCCACCAGCCGCCGCCGGGTGGTCCTGACCGGGGACTTCAGCATCATCGTGCAGCGCCAGACCTTCGCCCAGTTCGCCCTGTTCACCCACGTGCACACCACGCCGAGCGGGGGCGCCATCTGGTTCACGGACCGCACCTCCTTCGACGGACCCGTGCACACCAACGGCGAATTCCGCTTCGCCTTCTTCCCCAAGTTCAGCGACCGGGTGACCAGCGCGGGGTGCACCAACGCCGCCTGCACCAACACCGACCGGGACTACGCCTGGTTCAACAACCTGGGCAGCTCGATCCGGCGGCGGCAGAACGAGAACGTGGTCAGCGGCACCCGCCGCGACGCCCCGGTGCAGTTCGACTCGACGCCGTCGGTCTACACGGACGACAACGACAACGCGCCGGCCAACTTCACCCGGGGCGCGGCCCGGATTACCATTCCGCCGTCGTCCTACAACCAGCGGGCCATTGCCCTGGGAATCGACCCGGCCGACACCGCTCCGAACAGCTGGACCAGCTCCCAGTGGAACAACGCGATCCGATCGGCCGTCCCCGAGCTGGCCAACAGCTCCTCGTCGGTACCCAACGGCATCTACATTCCCGTGGTGGACGCCAACGGAAACGGCGTCTCCGATCCGAACGAAGCCCTCGCCGGCGGTGTCTACGTTCAGGGGAACCTGAGCAGCCTGACCTTCAGCGTCTCCGGTCCGACGAACAACCTGGCGGTCTACACCTTCGTCGCTGGCAGCCAGACGGTCACCATGACGGTGAACCGGGCGGCGGGCACGACGACGATCAACAACACCTGCTGGAACCCGGAGGCCTCCTGCACGCAGAGCGGCACACGAACGTTTGTGGGGGTGCCCAAGGGCTGGCAGGGCGACCCGACCTCCAACACCAACTCCACCGTCATCTGGGTCAACGGCAACATCGCCGGTTCCAGCGCGACCCAGGGGGTAAGCGGCACCCTGGAGGAGAACGAGCAGGTGACGGTGGCCGCCTCGGGACGCATCGACATCGTCAACCATATCCGCTACGAGGATCCGCCCAACGTCTCCGATCCCAACGACAACCCGAAGAACGTCCTGGGCCTGTACTCCACCGACGGCGACATCCGGATCACCACCGCGGCGCCCAACGATCTGGTCATCCACGCCGTCCTGATGGCCGGCCGGCCCGGCGCGCGCGACTGCTACTCCATGTCCTGTCCGGTCGTCACCGTCGATCAGTACAACAGCGGATCGCCCCGCGGCCTCGTCCAGCTCGTCGGGGGGCTGATCGAGGAGGAGTACGGCGCCTTCGGCACCTTCGACTCCAGCACGGGAGCGGTGCAGACGGGGTACGGCCGCGACTTCAAATACGACCGGCGGCTCGCCCGGGGCATCCTCCCGCCCTTCTTCCCGACGACGACCCGGTTCGAGCTGGCCGAAGGGTCGGGCAAGCTGGCCGGGGTCAAGCCGGTCTGGCGCGAGTCCACGCCCTAGGGGGGAGGTCGGGGATGGCCGCGGCAGGCCGGAGGGGCCCGATCCGGGGGCAGGCCGGACTCAGCATCATCGAGCTGATGGTGGCCATGGGGGTGCTGGCCGTCGTCCTGGCCATCGCCGTGAACCAGTGGCACGACTACTCGGAGTGGCAGCGGCTGCGCTACGGCACGGTGCAGGTGGCGACCGACCTGCGTGAGGCCCAGGAGCGCGCCCGGGCCGAGCGAAGGCAGTACACCGTGACCTTCACCTCCGGATCCGCGGCCTACGCCATCGCCGGTCCGGGCTACTCGGAGAACGCCGAGATGCCGGCCGGCGTTACCGCCACCGCCACCCAGACGATCTACTTCTCGGCCTTCGGCAAGCCGGTCACCGTCGGCGGCGCGCCGACGGCGTACTCCGTGACGGTGCAGAACCCCAAGGGCAGCGGGACGATCTCCATCACCCAGGCCGGGGGCATCACCTACAGCGAGCCATGAGGCGGGTCGCCGGCATCCGCCGTGCCGCGGCTGCCGTGACCGCGGTCGCCGCGAGTGCGACGGTCGTGGGGCTCTCCGCCGTCCCGGCGGCCGCCGGGACGGCGACGGCAATGCGCGCCGCCCGGGAGGCCTACCTGACCGGCCGGTACGCCGAGGCCGTGCCGCTGCTCCGCGCTCACCTGCGCGTGGCGCCCCGGGACGCGGCAGCCTGGGTCTGGCTGGGAGCCTCCCACTATGCGTCGGGAGAGATTCGCCCGGCGATCTGGGCCTTCGAGAGCGCGGCACTCCTCGACCCTGCTCCGGAGATTCTGCTGTGGCTGGGGGCGGCCTATGCCCGCGGCGGACGGACCACGGAGGCGGAGCAGGCGCTGCAGCAGGCGCGGCGGGCGGATCGCGGCCAGGCCGGCGTGATCGCCGGCCAGTGGCTGCGGGCGCTGCGGGGCCGGCGGGCTCCGGTGCTGGCTAAGGATGATCAGGCGGCGCGGTACGCCTGGGTCGTCCGCTGGTACAACCCGTCCCTCTCCGACGTCCAGGTGGAGGTGATCGTCCGCAGTGTGCTGGGCTACGCCCGGATGTACGAGGTCGATCCGCGGCTGGTGATGGCCCTGATCGCCGTGGAGTCCGGATTCAGCATCTCGGCGCGGTCGTCGGCCGGAGCGATGGGGCTGGGACAGCTGATGCCGGCCACCGCCCGGCAGCTGCAGGTCGATCCGTGGGATCCGGTGGCCAACATCTACGGCACGGTCCGCTATCTCCGTCTGCAACTCGACCGCTTCGGCGGGAACACGGCGCTGGCCCTGGCCGCCTACAACGCCGGCCGCGGGGCGGTGATGCGCTACGGCGGCATTCCGCCGTACCGCGAGACCCAGTGGTACGTCGTCAACGTCATGGCGCTCTTCGGCCGGCTGTCCGGGACGTAAGGCGGCCCAGGGAGGCGGGGTGGCACAGGAGTTGCTACCAATCTTCCACAGAACCCCTTCCCGGTTTTCCCCGCCGGGAGGAGGATTCCGCCGGGACGCCGTCGAAAAGGCGAAACGTCAGGGCATAATTTCATAGCAGTTTTCGACGGGTCCTCGCGAAAAGGCAAACCCAGGGCAACCTGGGGGCGCAAAGCTACGGGGCCTTCCCGTAAGGAAGGCCAGCCGGGCTGCCGAACGGGGCGCGTGTATTTTCGCCCTCCTTCAGCAGCCCACGAAGGGGGGCGTTGTCATTATGGCGCGCAGTCGCGCCGCCGTCCGCAACGGGGGAGGTGCAGTGGGGCCGGCGGAGTCGCCCGAGGCGCTGTTCCGGGCCTACCGCTCCACGCGGGATCGAGAGATCCATGCGCGCCTGACCTGCCTGTACATGCCGCTGGTGCACCAGGTGGCCCGCCGCTACAGCCGGTCGGGGGTGCCGCTGGAGGACCTGCACCAGATCGGCTACATCGGGCTGATGAACGCCGTCGCCCATTTCGACCCCGACCGCAGCGTCAAGTTTGAAACCTATGCCCGACACCTGATCGCGGGGGAGATCCGGCACTATCTCCGCGACCAGGGGACCACGGTGCGGCGGCCGCGCTGGCTGTACGAGATGGACCACCGGGTGAGCCGGGCGATCACCGAGCTCACCCAGCGCAAGGGCCGCACCCCCACCGTCGCCGAGATCGCCGGGGAGGTGCAGCTGGCGGAAGACGAGGTGCAGCAGGTGCTGCACGCCCGAGAGTCCCTGCGCTTCCTCTCCCTGGACGAGGAGCGGGAGGGGGACGACGGCGCACCCATCGCCCAGCGCGACCGCATCGCCGCCCGGCAGCTTCCGGCGGGTATAGGTGAAGAGGAACAGGTGTTGATTGCGGACGCCATCCAGCGCCTCTCGGAGCTGCAGCGAAAGGTGATCTACTACCTGTTCTACATGGATCTGACGCAGACCGAGGCGGCGAGGGAACTGGGCATCTCCCAGAAACACGTCTCCCGGGTCATGCATGCCGCCCTGCGGCGGCTGCGGGAGACGATGCGGCCGGAGACGGCCTAGAAGGCAAGGAGGACGGCGGTGAAGACGATGGAGGCTACGGCGGGGCAGGATCTGCCCATCTACCCGATCCGCACCGCGGCGCGCCTGACCGGCGTGGACGCCCGACGCATCCGGGCCTGGGAGAGTCAGTACGGGCTCCTGCACCCGGCCCGGACCCGCGGCGGGCACCGGCTCTTCAGCCAGCGCGACCTGGAGCTGATCCGACGGATCAAACGCCTGATCGACGAGGAGGGGCTGCGCCTGCAGGGCGTGCGTCTGCTGCTCGAGGCGGAATCGGTCGACACCGGGGGGGCGGCCTGATGGCCGGGAACGTGAAGGATCTGCTGCGCGGCCTCGTCGGAGGCATCGAGGGAGTGGTGGGCGCGGCCGTGGTGGGTATGGACGGCGCGCCCATTGAGACCATGCGCGTGGAGCAGGAGTTCTCCGTGGAGGAGATCGCCCAGGAAGGGGCGATGGCCAGCAAAGTGCTGGACTACCTGTGCCAGAAAGTCGATGCCGGCGCCATCGACCACATCATGCTGGTCGCCGAGCGCTACGTCGTCCTCCTGGCGATGGCCGGTCAGGACTACTACGTCGGGATCGTCGTCCAGCCCAGGGGGAACGTGGGCAAGGCCAGGCTGCAGCTGCGGCGGTTCATGCCGGAGATCGCCTCGGTGCTGAACGCCGGTGTGATCTGAGCACGAATGTGAATTGACGATTGGGAAAGGGATGAGCGTCATGCAGACGATGGACACGGCGACCGCAGGCGGACTCCGAGGCATCCTGGAAGGGCTGCTCCGCATCGACGGCGTGACCGCGGCCCTGGTGGTGGGACGGGACGGCTTCGTCATCGAGGCGGTGAGCAGCGATGCGATCGAGACCGACTCTGTGGGCGCCATCGCCGCCAGCTCCCTGGCTACCTCCGAGGCGATGGGCGGGGAGCTTCACCTCGGGCCGCTGGGGTCGATCCTGATCGAGTTCGAGCAGGGGCCGGTGGCGGTCTCCCCGGCTGGCCCGGAGGCGGTGCTGGCCGTGGTGGGCAACCAGCACGTCAACCTGGGCCGCCTGCGCATCGAGATGCGGAAGATCCGCACCGCGGTGGCCAACCAGCTGTAGAGGACCCGGGCGTGATCGAGCTGGCGGAGTACAAACAGCGACTGCGGGTCCCCCTCCAGGACACCACGCTCGACCGCGCCCTGGCCTTCTACCAGGCCAGGACACTGGAGCGGCGGGGACAGTTCGACGAGGCCATCGCCGCGTACAAGAAGGTTCTGGAATACGGCCCGCAGGACGGGGTGGCCTACGCCCGCCTGGCCTCCCTCTACGTGCAGCGGGGGCTGCCCCGGGCCGCGGTCATGGTCTACGTGGCCCTGGCCGAGATGCACATCAGCCGCGACCGCTGGGAGAAGGCCGCCGCCGCCTACGAGAAGGCCACAGAGCTCGACCCCGACGACTCGGACGTCCACAGCGCGCTGCGCGACGTCTACATCCGGCTGGGCTGGCTCAAAGAGGCGGCGAAGGTCCAGGCCCGGCTGGACCGCATCCTGACCGAGACCCCGAAGGGGGCCGTGGCCGAGCCCCTGGCACCTCCGCCGCCCGCGGCGAAGCCGTCTGTGCCGAAGCCCGACGGCGTGAAGCCCGATGCTGCAAAGCCCGATGGAGCCGTCGCAGACGGCGCCGCTCCCCGGGTCAAGCCCGACGGGGCGGCCCCGGCGGGCGCACCCGCAGCACCGGGCCAGTCCGCTCCGCCGGCGTCGGAACGGGCGCAGCCGGCAGGGCCGCCCGCCGCGCCGCCCGAGGCAACGCGATCCCCCCGCCGGGGACAGGAACCTCCCGCGCCCGCCAAGGACCGCCCGAAGGCGAAGGAGGCCGCTCCCGCCTCTCCGGCGCCCGCCCCCCCGGCGCCTGCTCCGGCCGCCCCCGGCACCAAACGGGGGATGCGGGCCCGCACCGAATCCCTGGGCCAGATCCTCCTGGACCAGGGCATGGTCTCGCGCGAGCAGTTGGAGAAGGCCATCCAGATGCATCAGCGCTCCGGCGGACACCTGGGACGGATCCTGGTCGAACTGGGTGCGGTCACAGAACAGCAGCTGGCGCAGGCCCTGGCCGTGCAGTGGGGACTGACCTGGGTGGACCTGAACACGGTCGAGATCGACCCCGACGTGGTGAAGACCATCCCCCAGCACCTGGCCCAGCGCCACAAGGTCCTGGCCATCGAAAAGAGCCGCAAACGCCTCAAGATGGCCATCGCCGACCCGTTGAACGTCCTGGCCGTGGACGACGTGCGGTTGGTGACCGGACTGGAGATCGAGCCGGTGGTGGCCGCCGAGGCCGACATCGTCGCCGCCATCAGCCGCCACTACAGCAGCACCGTGGATTTGGACGAGGCGATGCGCGCCGCCGTGGGCAGCGAGCTGGAGGTGGCGGAAGAACGCACCGAGGAACTCAGCGTCGAGAAGCTGCGCACGCTGACCGAGGAAGCGCCGGTCGTCCGCCTGGTGAACCTGATCATCGGCCAGGCCATCGCCGACGGCGCCAGCGACATCCACATTGAGCCCCACCGCCGCACCCTGAACGTCCGGTACCGCATCGACGGCGTCCTGCACGACGTGATGACCCCGCCCAAGGCGGTGCAGCACGCCATGGTCTCCCGCATCAAGATCATGGCCAACATGGACATCGCCGAGCGCCGCATCCCCCAGGACAACCGGATCCACGTGGTGATCGAAGGCCGAGAGTACGACCTGCGCGTCTCCACCCTGCCCACCGTCTTCGGGGAGAAGGTGGTGATGCGCATCCTGGACCAGTCCAGCACGCGCCTGGGGCTGGGGAAGCTGGGGTTCACGGCCGCAGCCCTGGAGACGTGGGAGCAGCTGGTGAGCAAACCCTACGGGATGGTGCTGGTCACCGGGCCCACCGGCAGCGGGAAGACAACGACGCTGTATTCCACCCTGAACAAGATCAACACCACGGACAAGAACATCATCACCATCGAGGATCCCGTGGAGTACCAGCTGGCCCGGGTGAACCAGGTACAGGTGAACGTCAAAGCCGGCCTGACCTTCGCCAACGGGCTGCGCTCCTTCCTGCGCCAGGACCCCGACATCATCATGGTGGGCGAAATCCGCGACCGGGAGACGGCGGAGATCGCCATCCAGGCCTCGCTCACCGGGCACCTGGTGCTGTCCACGGTGCACACCAACGACGCGCCCAGCGCCACGACCCGGCTGATCGACATGGGCATCGAGCCCTTCCTGATCAGCTCCTCGCTGATCGGCGTGCTGGCCCAGCGCCTGGCCCGGACCATCTGCTCCCACTGCAAGGAGTCCTACGTCCCCCCCGTGGAGGCGCTGCACCGCCTGGGGCTGCAGCCCGAGGAAGGCGAGGAGATCGTCTTCTACCGGGGTCGGGGGTGCGACCGGTGCAAGGGCTCGGGGTACAAGGGACGGATCGGCATCTTCGAGCTGATGGTAATGTCCGACACCCTCCGCGACCTGATCCTCAAGGGGGCCTCCGCGGCGGAGATCCGCGAGGCGGCCATCGCCGAAGGGATGAAGACCTTGCGCGAGGATGGTATCCTCAAGGTACTCGAGGGTATGACGACCGTGGACGAGCTGCTCCGCGTCGTCTTCGTCGAGACATGAGGAGCGTCCGACCGGCATGGCCGAGACCGGGAATCCCCGCCGGCCCGCTCTGGACGGGCCGGGGCGACGGCGTCCCCTGGGGGAGATCCTCCTCTCCGACGGCCTGATCACTCCCGACCAGCTGGCCCGCGCCCTGGAGATCCACCGCGCCAGCGGGCAGCGGCTGGGCCGCATCCTGCTGGAGATGGGGCTGGTGGACCCCGAGCACATCGCCAGCGGGCTGTCCCGGCAGCTCGGGGCGGAGTTCCTGCGCTTGACCCAGATCCCGCTGCGCGAGGAGGTCCTGCGCCTGGTGCCGGCCGCCGTGGCCGGCCGCCTCCAGGCCATTCCCGTGGCCCGCGACGGCGCATCTTTGACCGTGGCCATGGTCGATCCCCTGGACGTCGTCGCCCTGGACGACATCCGCCGGATGACGGGGCTGGACGTCCGCGTCGCCGTCACCACCCTGGCCGACTTCCAGTACGCCCTGAACCAGTACCCGCCCCTGGATGCCGAGAGCGAGCTGCTCATGGACCTGCCGCGGCGCGAGACAGCGGTCGAGGAGGTCTCTCCGGAGGCGCTGCGGCGGGCGGCGGAGGAGCAGCCGATCATCCGCCTGGTCAACCGGATCATTGAGGAGGCCGTCCGCCGGCGGGCCAGCGACATCCACATCGAACCCCAGGAGAAGGGGATCCGGGTCCGCTACCGCATCGACGGCGTGCTCAAAGTCCAGCACACTCTCCCCGAGCACATCCACCCCCAGGTCGTCTCGCGCATCAAGATCATGGGGACGATGGACATCGCCGAGCGGCGGCTCCCCCAGGACGGCAGTTTCCAGACCCGCGTGGACGGCCGGGCCATCGACGTGCGGGTTTCCACCGTCCCCTCCTTCTACGGGGAGAAGGCGGTGCTGCGGCTGCTGGACAAGGCCGCGCCGATCTACGACCTGGACAAGCTGGGGCTGTCCACGCGGAACATCACGCGGCTGCGCCAGATCATCCGCCGCCCCCAGGGCATCTTCCTCCTCACCGGGCCCACGGGCAGCGGGAAGACGACGACCCTGTACGCCATCCTGCGGGAACTGAACAGCGAGGCGGTCAACATCCTGACCATCGAGGACCCCGTGGAGTACCAGATTCCGGGCGTGACCCAGGTGCAGGTGAACGTTCGGGCCGGGGTGACCTTCGCCTCGGCGCTGCGCCACTTCCTGCGTCAGGACCCGGACATCATCATGGTGGGCGAAATCCGGGATCACGAGACGGCGCGCATCGCCGTCCAGGCCGCCCTCACCGGACACCTGGTGCTGAGCACCCTGCACACCAACGACGCGCCGGGGGCGGTGACGCGCCTGTTGGACATGGGCATCGAACCCTACTTGGTCGCCTCCGCCCTGGAAGGGGTGGCCGCCCAGCGCCTGGTGCGGGTCCTGTGTCCCCGCTGCCGGGTCCCCGATCCCTACAGCGGCGACGACCTCCGGGCGCGGTTCGGCCTGGCCCTCCCCGAGGGGGAGTACCTCCTGGCCAGGGGCTGCGAGTACTGCAACTACACCGGCTACCGGGGGCGGGTGGCCATCTTCGAGATCGCCCAGATGGACGACGACCTGCGCCAGCTGGTCATCAACCGGGCCCCGCACCACGCCATCAAGGACACCGCGGTGCAGGCCGGGATGGTCACGCTCCTGGACGACGGGCTGGAGAAGGCGGCGCGGGGGATCACCTCGCTGGCCGAGGTCCTGCGCGTCGTGCAGATCGAACGCGTCGAGGGCAACGGCGACTGACGGGCTGCCCCGTCCGGGGCAATCCCCCCGGCCGGCCTCGTTGGGGCAGGCCTAGCGTCCGCGCCGCCGGGGTATGGTAAGGCGGAGGACCAGCCGAGGAGCCCTGGATGCACATCGATGACCTGCTGCGCGAAGCCGTCGACGCCAAAGCGAGCGACCTGCACCTCACCGTCGGCATCCCGCCGACGATCCGGGTCTGGGGCAAGCTGCAGCCGCTGAACTACCCGGTACTGACGCCCGAGGACACCTTCCAGCTCGGGTACAGCATGCTCAACACCTTCCAGAAGCAGCGCTTCGAGAAGAACTGGGAGCTGGACCTCTCCTACTCGGTGTCCGGGCTGGGCCGCTTCCGCGTCAACCTGTACCGCCAGCGCGGCTCGGTGGGTGTGGCCGCCCGCGTCATCCCGGACAAGGTCCCGCCCTTCGAAGCCCTGAACCTGCCTCCGGTGCTGAAGGACCTCTGCCGCCTGCCCCGCGGGCTGATCCTGGTCACGGGGCCCACCGGCCACGGCAAGTCCACGACGCTGGCGGCGATGATCGACTTCATCAACAACGAGCGGTCGGCGCACATCGTGACCATCGAAGACCCCATCGAGTACGTGCACGCCCACCGCAAGAGCATCATCAACCAGCGCGAGCTGGGGCAGGACACCCAGAGCTTCCCCAACGCCCTGCGCGCCGTGCTGCGCGAGGACCCCAACATCATCATGATCGGCGAGATGCGCGACCTGGAGACGATCAGCGCCGCGCTGACCATCGCCGAGACCGGCCACCTGGTCTTCGCCACCCTGCACACGGCCAACGCCGCCCAGAGCATCGACCGCATCATCGACGTCTTCCCCCCGCACCAGCAGCAGCAGATCCGGGTGCAGCTGGCCGCGGTCCTGGAAGCGGTGCTCTCCCAGCAGCTGCTGCCGAACCTCCAGTTCACCCGGCAGGCCGAGACCCGCCGGCCGGTGGCCGCCGCGGTGCGCAGCGGCGGGGGGGAGACCATCGCCTCGGGCTCGGCGTTCCCGTCACTGGGGGAGGTGGGGCGGGTGCCGGCGATCGAGATCATGATCGCCACGCCGGCCATCCGCAACCTGATCCGCGAGGCCAAGACCCACCAGATTCACACGGCGATCCAGACCGGCGCCCAGTACGCGATGCAGACCATGGACCAGGCACTGTACAACCTGTACTCCCGGCGTCTGATCACCCTGGAGAACGCGCTGGCGCGGGCGATCTATCCGGACGAGCTGCGCAAGCTCATCGAGCGGGGAGGCCAGTAGCGGCGGGCGGCCGCGACGGACGGAAGGAACGAGGTGAGGCGAGATGGCCACGTTCAGATACAGCGCGCGTGACGCCTCGGGCCGCGTGGTGGCCGGGGCCATCGAGGCCGAGACCGAGGTCATGGTCGTCGGCAAGCTGCGCGACATGGGGTTCTACGTCACCAGCCTCTCCCGGGAGGCGCCCAAGATTGACGTTCGGGAGGGGCTGCGGCGCCTGCGCAAGGTCAGCCTGCGGGAGCTGACGGTCTTCACCCGACAGTTCGCCACGATGGTGAACGCCGGGCTGTCCATGGTGCGCACGCTGTCCATCCTGGAGGAGCAGTCCGAGTCCAGCAAGCTGAAGAAGCTCATCGGCGAGGTGCGCAGCGACGTGGAGCAGGGCATGACGCTGTCCGACGCCTTCGGCAAGCACCCCCAGACCTTCAGCTCGCTGATGGTGAACATGGTGCGGGCCGGCGAGGTGGGCGGTGTGTTGGACGAGGTCCTCAACCGCATCGCCGGTTTCTACGAGAAGGACATGGCCCTGCGGCAGAAGGTGCGGGCCGCCGTGACCTATCCCGTGGCCATCTTCATCTTCTCCATCGGCATCATCATGTTCCTGGTGTTCTTCATCCTGCCCCAGTTCATCGGTTTCTTCGAGGGGCTGGACCTGACGCTGCCCTGGCCGACGCGCATCCTGATCCTCTTCACCCGCACCATGACCACCTACTGGTACATCATCTTCGGTTTCCTGGTCCTTCTGCTCTACGGCCTGCGCCTCTACATCCGCACCCCGCCCGGCCGCATGAACTTCGACCGGTTCAAGCTGCGCATCCCCATCTTCGGGCCGCTGGTGCGCAAGGTGACCATCTCCCGCTTCTCGCGCACCCTGGGCACGCTGATCAGCAGCGGCGTCCCCATCATGCAGGCCCTAGAGGTGGTGGCCAAGGCCGTGGACAACACCATCGTCAGCCAGGCCATCGACAACGTGCGGGCCAGCATCCGCGAAGGGGAGAGCGTGGCCCTGCCCCTGCAGGCCAGCGGGCTGTTCCCGCCCATGGTGGTGCAGATGACGGCGGTGGGCGAGGAGACCGGCCAGCTGGACTCCATGCTGACCAAGGTGGCGGACTTCTACGACGGGGAAGTGGAGACCACGCTGTCCCAGCTGACCTCGATCATCGAACCGCTGCTGATCCTCTTCCTGGGCTTCGTCGTGGGCTTCATCGTCCTGGCCTTCTACATGCCCCTGTACCAGATCATCACGGGGATCAAGTAACCGCTGGGATCGTTCGGTCGAGCAATGCGCAGGGCCGGGGATTTTCCCGGCCCTGCCCACGTTACGCGAACCCAATTGTAGTCACACATCTGAACCGGGGCAAGGAGGCCCGGTTCGGGCGGTCCTCAGGCCAACATCATCCGCATCGGCTGGAGCTCTCTGGTAAAGGGGTTGAGGACCAGACCCAGGATCTCCAGCGTGACCACCCCCAGAAGCGCCTCGTCGCCGGGTTCGCCGAGGACGACCGGCGTGTGCGCGGCGCCCTGGGGCAGGATGATGTAGCACTCCGAAACCGCCCGCTCCACCGTCGTCCCGTCGGCCAGCGCAAAGGCGACCCGCCGGCTCGGGGCCAGGCCGAGGCGGCGCCACACGTCGTGGGGAACCACCGTGTACGTGGCGCCGCTGTCCACCAGGAAGCGCACGGGAACCTCCACCGGGCCCGCCCGGACGATTCCCTCGACATAAGTCACACTCATACTGTGCCCCGGGACTCCTCACCGGAGATGATAGCATCGGCGCGCCCTGCCGGCGATGACCCGGTCTGGCTATCGGGTGCGCCTGCTGGCGAAGGCGTGCGACACCCAGAGCACTTCAGGCGGCATGAGAAGGGCCGGGAGGGACTCCCCCCGGCCGCCTTTCTTGCGTTGACAAGACTGGCTCAGTGGGACGCGCTCAACTGCTCCCGGACGACCCGCTCGGCCTCCTCGGCGGTGATCCAGATGCCGGAGGTCTCGTACACCAGGCGGCGCAGGTACCCGGCGAGGGACATGAACCGGGTCTCCGCCGTGTACCCCCGGAGATGAGCAACGTTGGGGTATCCCGTGGCCGTCGGGATGGCCGCCGGCGCACCCCGCTGGAGGGCGGAGACCATGGCGCTGGTGCCAGGGCGAAACACCAGGATCGCCGCCACCCCCTGGCCGTCGAGACCGAAGGCGATGCCGCGGCCCTCGTAGATCAGCCCGGGGAAGCCCTCCACCGTCCCGCGCCGGAAGTCGCGGCCGAAGACCTCGTAGACGCTCTCCACCCGGTACCCGACGCCCAGCGTCTCGTCGATCTTCAGCAAACTGTTGGTGCTGGCCACCGCGGTGACGGCGCCCGACCTGGCGTAGACCGTAATCCCGTATCGACTGAACAGGTACGCCGTGTCCAGAGCGGTCTCGCGGATGGCGGAGGGCCGTCCAAAACGCGTCAGCACGTTGCTCAGGCGGGCACCGATCGCCACACCGGCCAGCGACCGGCCGGGGACGATGTTCCGCGGGCCGGCCGGTCCCTCCGGCCGGGGCGGGGCCGGCAACTGCGGCGGCGGGGCCTGTTCCTGGGCGGCCGGGGGTTGCTGGGGCGGGGGCTGCTGGGCGGCTACCGGCCGGACCGGCACCAGAAGCAGGAGGGCGGCTGCAAGGACGACGGCAAAGCGCATCGATGGGTTCTCTCCTTGTCGACCTGTTCGCAGGTTGTTTCCTCTCAGGCCGGGAGTTTCCTTCCCCCCGCTTCATGCCCCCCCGCAAGCCGGCTCCAGACTCCCCGTCCCCCCGCGGGCCGCCTAAACCGGGGCCAGCCGGGGTATAGGCAGCATGACAGGGCCCGGTCTAGATGCGCCGGGCCTCTGAACTGCATGCGCGGCGGATCATCCATTGACGCGGACTCATCGGCAGGCAGGCTTCACGCTCATCGAGCTACTCATCGTCATCGCCATCCTGGCCGTCCTGGCAGCGATCCTGATCCCCAACTTCGTCCGCTCCCGCGCCTCGGCCCTGCTGGCCACCTGCCAGCTCGACCTGCGCAATATTGCCTACGCCCTGGACATCTACTACAACGAGAATCAGGTCTATCCCGATGCGTCCAACTGGCAGACGACCCTGGAGTCGGGGGGGTACATCCGTTCGGTCCCCCGGTCGCCCATCGACCGGGCGCCCTACGCCTACGCCACCAACGCCACTCGCACCAACTTCGTGCTCTCGGACGGTCCGAACAAGTACACCCAGGCCGGGGTGACGGGGTACGTGGTCTATACCCCGGTCGGAGGAGTTCTGGTAGGCGCCCCCTCCGTGCCCACTCCCTGAGGGCAATTGGCCCGGGGAGGCCACAGGCCCGGAGGGCGGACAGGTCTAAAGGCTGGCGATGGTGGGCAGGATGTGCGGCAGAGAGAAACCCTGGCGAGGGTTTCACCTTCTGAGTAGAGGAGGAAAACACATGCTCCGGTTCTTCCACCGCAGACTGCGCAACGAGCGCGGCTTCACCCTGATCGAACTCCTGATCGTCGTCGCCATCATCGCCATTCTGGCGGCGATCCTGATCCCGAACTTCCTGCGGGCCCGCGCTCAGTCCCAGGTCTCGGCCTCCAAGGGCAACATGAAGAACATCGCCACCGCCCTGGAGAGCTACTTTGTGGACAACGGGTCGTATCCGACGACCCTGGCCCAGCTGGCGGCCGCGCCGCAGAACTACCTGCGGTCCACGCCGAACGATCCGTGCACCAACCAGCCGTATGTTTACACTCCCACAGGATCGCCGCCGCAGGACTACGCGCTAACCACGCCGGCGGGCTGGACCAGCAGTCCCTGCAACGCCATCGTGCCGAACGGCCTGACCTACACGCCTGGCGGCGGCCTGTCGCCGTAGCCATCGCACCAGGCCATCGTGCAACCGGATGAGGGTGCGAGGGGCCCTGACCCCGTCGCACCCTCGCCCTTTCCAGGAGGGGCAGTGTCGAGATCCGATCTGCTGAGGTGGATCCGCGGGGCACTCCTCGGAGTCTGCGTGGCCGCCCTGCTTCCGGCGGGATCGAGGTTGGGCGAGGCCCTTGCCTCGGTAGGGAATGAGAAGGCGGCGGCTCAGGCCTACGAACGCGGGCTGGCTTTGCTGGCAACCGGCCGGCCGGATGAGGCGGCCGAGCTGTTCCGACGGGCGATCGTCCTAGTACCCGATGCCGTGGGGCCGCGCCGAAGTCTCGCCGACCTGCTGGCCCGTCAGGGGAAGACGGAGGCCGCCGTCGCACTGTACCGCTCCATCCTGGCTGCCTATCCTGCAGCCTACGAGCCGGCGTTCCTCCGGGAACGGGGGATCATCGAGTTCAGGGGCGGACGCCTTCACGAGGCTCGACGGGATTTTGTCCGGACCCTGGACCTCAACCCTTCGGACTGGCTAGCCGCGTACTACCTTGGCCACACCTACGCCCGTCTCGGCGACCGCGACGCGGCCCGGCGCGAATGGCGGCGAGCAGTCATCTTGAACCCGCAGTTTCGGCAGGTCCATGCCAACCTTCGTGATCTTGGACCGCCACGACCCTAAGGCGTCTCCGGCGCCTCCGGCCTCCGGCGGACGCCTCGAAGAGGCGATCTCCCTGTGGATCCGTGGCTTAGGAGTCACTCTGGCGATTGCCGTACCGCTCGCTGTCAACCCGTGGGCGCGGGACGCCTACAGTGCGATCAAGGCCCTGCTGATCTGGATCCTCACGCCGGCGATGCTGGTCGGGTGGGCTGCGGCCTATCTCGCCAAGAGGTCGCCTCGTTGGCGCTCGACCAGGCCGGAACTCGCCGCCTGGCTCCTGGTGCTGGCGGCGCTGCTCACGACCGGCGTGACGGTGGACCCACGGCTGACGCTCTTCGGCGCCTCCGGCCGCCACGAGGGACTCCTCACGGTGCTGGCGTATGTCGCCCTGTACTTCATCGCCGTGCACTTCTTCGCCGGTGGAGAGGGAATGCGGCTGCTCACCCGGTGCCTGGGAGTGGGGGCGGTCCTGGCTTCCGTCCACGCCGTCTTCCAGCTCGGCCTGGGGCCGCAGTTTTTCACAGAGGCCTACGTGTACGACTGGTATGCCTTTCCCCACCTGCCGAGGGTCTTCGGCACACTGGGGAGCCCGATCGCGCTGGGAGCGTATCTGAGCGTAGCCCTCCCCATGAGTATGGCGATGGCCGCTGCGACGTCTGGCGCCAGGAGGATCATCTGGTCCGGGGCGCTGGTCATGATGGCGGTAGCCCTGGCCTCTACGTCTACGCGGGCCGCGTGGGGCGGGACCGCGGCAGGAGTTGTTCTGCTCTTCCTGCTGCTTCGACGGACGCCGGGCGCGCGGACGGTGGCGCTTTCCGCCGTCCTGGCCGCCGTCGTCTCGGGTGGAGCTCTCCTGGTGGCGACGGGTACGCCGACGCCCATCGTCGAGCGGGCCGCCGCCGCCGCGGACCCCGGTGCCGGCTCCTTCGCCCAGCGGATCTACATCTGGCGGCGCGTGATCGACCTCGTGCGGGCGAGACCGCTGTCGGGGTGGGGCCTCGAGACGCTGGGGGTGGTGTTCCCCTACGACCGCGCTTCTCTCGTGGAGGCCTTCGGGGTGAGGCCGGTGATCATCGACCGGGCGCACAACGACCTGCTGCAGGTTGCAGTGTCGATGGGTCTCGTGGGGGCCGTCGCCTACATCGCCCTCTGGGGCTCCGTCCTCTTCGCTGCCTGGCGGCTGTGCCGTACAGTCTCAGGTCCCGACCGCGTCCTTGCCTGCGGCTGGCTGGCCGCGCTGGCGGCTTATCTTATCCAGCTCCAGTTCTCGTTCAGTATCGTCGCGGTGGCGCCGCTGGTCTGGCTGCTGGCCGGCGCCGCCTGCGGGTGGGAGACGGCGGCAGGGAATGGTAGAGATCACGGGACGGGCAGGTACCGCATGGCGACGGGGAGCAGGATGGAGATCACGAGCAACCCCAGGAGCCAGTAGAATTGGCGATCCATCTTGTCGTCCAGGCGGTTGAAGCGCGCTTCCAGCCTCTCGTCGAGCTGGCTGAGGCGCTGTTCCACGCCTCCCAGCCGGGCACTGATCTGATCGTAAGCCCCTTCCAGCCTGGCCAGACGCGCTTCGATGGTCTCCACCGCCATCTCGGCCTCCTGCCCTCCTGCGCCACCAACAGGGTACCACACCGCGGCCGCATTCCGGAGGATCCAGGCCGCGACGCGCGACGCGCGTCCTGCCTGGACGGGCATATACGGAGCAGGGGTACAGGATGACAGGGCTCGGGCAACCGGCAGTCAAGATGCCGCCCATGGCCGACAACCTTACTACCCGCGTCGTCCCCGGGTGGCGCACGCGACAGTTCTCCGCGCGACTGGCCGCGCCGTGGTGGCTTGGTTCGGTCGTGACAGTTGCCGTTCTGTTCAGGCTGGCGATCGGCGACGGCGGCCGGGAGCCCTTCGGTCTGGCGATGGCGCAGATCACGGTCCTCCTGCTGCTGGCCCTTCTGGTGTGGACCGGACGGGCGCGCCTGAGTCCCGCCGCCTGGAGCGGCCTCTTCATGCTCGCCGTTATGGCGGTCACGTCGCCGACGTCGGTCCGTCCCGAGGCCAGTGTGCGCCAGATCCTCCTCTGGGCAATGTACATTGGCATCGCGGTCACCACGGGCTCCACCCTGCTCACCCCTCAAGCCGCGCGTCGGGCGACCGACGCCCTCGTCGCCATCGCCGGCGCGCTCGTCCTCTACGGGCTGTTCATCTTCTGGGGTGCCGGCGATCCCCGGATGCGCTGGTACGCCACGTTCTACTGGCCCAACCCCTTCGCGGGGTTCCTGCTGCTGGTGGTTCCAGTCGAACTCCTGCGATGTCTGCGGGCGCGGGCCGCACGTGAGGCCCTGGCGCATGGAACGATGGCCGCGCTGCTCCTGGTCGCGCTGCTGTTCACGTATTCTCGCGGGGCCTGGCTGAGCCTGGCCGCGGTCCTCCCGGTGGTGGGGATCGTTCTCCGGCCTTCGTCGTGGTGGCAGGCTGCGCGCCGCCTGGCAGTGGTGGGCGCGGCGGTCGTTGCGGTCACGGTGGGTCTGGCGGGCGCAGCCGGCGCCCGCGCCACCGTCGCCGGCATCGCTGGGCGGGCATCGTCGACGGCGGATGTGGGCGACTACTCGATCCGGGGCAGGCTCCACTTCTGGCGGGCCGCCCTGGCGATCTTCCGGGATCACCCCGTCCTGGGGACGGGACCGGGGACCTTCGGCGCGGTACACGCGGCCTACCAGCGCGACTCCCGATACTACGCGCGTGACGCGCACAACTTCTACCTGCAGGCTGCGGCGGAGATGGGTATTCTTGGTTTCCTCTCCACGATCGCTGTGGTGGCAGGCATACTCCTGACGTGGCTCGGCAGTCTCGCCGTAACTCGGGGAACCGAGTCCTATGCCGTCGCTGTTGGGTTAGGGGTCGGCCTGATCGCGTTCTTCGCCCACAGCGCCGTGGACATGGACTGGATGTTCCCGGCCGCCCCGGCCGCAGCGTGGGCTTCGACGGGAATCCTCTCGGCGCTGGTCACCCGCGGTTCAGTCCCGACCTCCCGGCGCGTCAGACCCGGCGTCCTTGGGCTGAGGCTGGTCGTCGTGATCGGCCTTCTGCTGGCCGCGCTGGTCGCCCAGAGCATCTCCGTCGCCCACCGGAAGTTCGTGGACGGCCATTCCTTCGCCCGCCGTCATCAGTGGGACCGCGCCGTCCAGGCCTATCTGGCCGCGGCGCACTGGAACCCGCTGAACGCCGGCTACCACGCCGCCGCGGCGGTGGCTTTGATCCAGAGTGACCCCATCAATCCCGCGCCTGCCGAGACTCACCTCTGGCGGGCGATGGCCCTCGACTCCAGGAACGCCGCGCATCCTTTGGATCTGGCCCGCCTGATCCTGCAGAGCCACGGCGCAGAACGCAGGTACGCGGAGATAGAGGAACTCCTCCTGCGGTCGCTGTCACTGGATCCCGCGAACCGCCCGGATGCCTACCGTCTGCTGGCGTCCGTCTACCTCGCTCAGGGCCGGTCGGACGAGGCCGGGAAGGTCTATCGCCAAGCGGGTGAGCAGTACCTCGGCAAGGGGCTGTCCCAAGGCGTTCTGTATATGCTGCTCTGGCCGCAGGCGGCCTCGTTGCTCCAGGAGTGGGCGGTGTGGGAGGAGCGGCAGGGAGAGAGAGAGGTGGCAGAGACTGTCCTGCTACGGTTGTTGCAGGAGGATCCCGCAAGGCTTCCCGCCTATTTGCAGCTCTCGACGCTCTACCGCCGGATGGGCCGGAGGGGAGCTGCCGAGCGAGTCGTTCTGCAGGGGCTGACTATCGTGCCCTCAGGCGAAGATCTCTGGGGAGGGTGGCAGGCTCTGTCAGGGAGACAGGCTCATACCCATGAACGGTGACGCAGTTGCCGCCCCAAGTCCCCTGAAGACCATCGGTTCTGCGGCCGCGCTTCACAGGCGCGTCCTCGGCCACGCCGGAAGACTGCTTGCGGGGGATGCGGCGTCGCGCATTTTTTCGTTCGGGACGGCCGCGTACCTTGCACGCGTTGTTGGCGTAGAAGCTTTCGGACTGCTGACTTTCGCCCAGGTGCTCTTGGGGTATGTGGTGTTGGTCGCGGACTGGGGGCTGGGCACGTCGGGGGTACGCGAGATTGCCAGCACGCCATCGGATGCCCGCCGGATAGCCGTGGGAGTGACGGTCTTGCGGACCATCCTGGCCGTGGGCGTCACGGCGGTGGCGCTCCCCGCCGCATGGTTTGGGACATGGGACGATCGAACCAGGGCGGTTGTAGGGATGACGCTCCTCGCAGCTATCCCGCTGGCGGCGATTCCCGACTTCGCCTTCCGCGGCGCGGAACGAATGACGGAAGCGGCTTTCATTGTCGCGCTGCTTCCCGGACTGATACTACTTGGATCGGTACTCGTCGTTCACGGACCGAGAGATCTCCTCCTAGTTCCTGCGGTCCGGACCGGTGCCGCGATCTTGACGGCCACGATTAGTCTCGTACTGGTCACGCAGGCAGCGCGTATGCCCCAGCGAATGTGGAGGTGGTCTTGGCATCGAGAGTACGGCGCCGCGCGCACCAGGCTACGCGCCGGCAGTATCCTGTTCGCGACGAACCTGGCAGTGTTGGCACACTCGAGTCTCGACGTGCTCTTCGTCCGTGCGTTGCTGGGAGATCATGCCGTCGGCCTTTACAGTGCCGCTTATCGAGTCATTCAGCTGCCTATGGGGGCGTTCTATGCTTTGACTGCCGCCGCGTTGCCCGTGCTGGTCAGGTTTCGCGAGCATCGCGTAGCGGTGGGGCATTGGCTAGTCGGTACCGCCGTCGCGGCGGGCGCGGTCATCGCCCTTTTCATATGGGGGCTCCGCGTCCACATCATCCGTCTTATTTACGGCGATCCCTACCTTGACGCAGCCGGGGTACTGGGTATCCTCGCTGCCGCGGTATTGTTTGACTTCACTGTGGCCGTGAAAGGGACATCCTACATCGCGCGGGGCTGGGAGCGGTGGGCCCTGATTTGCGTGGGCATCGCGGTGGTCGTGAATGTTGCGGCCAACCTGATGCTGATACCGCGGCTGGGGTTGTCTGGTGCCGCTCTGTCCGCGATCATCTCATATGCGACGTTGCTCGGGAGCTATCTCGTGTGGCTCGACCGCAGGCTCGTCGCCAGATGAAAGCATACCGAGAACGGATTTACAGGCGTTACTTTTCCTCATCCTACGGCGAGGATAATCCGCTCCACGGGGCCGCGTACGAGGCCCGCCTGACCGCGTTGCGAGACCACCTACTGCGGTGGATTCCAGCGCACCGGGACTCCCGAATTGTTGACCTGGGGTGCGGGATCGGCTATGCGGTGGACATGCTTGCCCGCCAGGGGTACCGTCAGGTGGAAGGGATTGATGTGAGCGAGGAGCAGGTGGCGCTTGCCCAGGCGCGCGGGCTCCCGGTAAGAAAGGCGGATGCCTTCGACTTTTTAGCACCGCGTCGCGAGCAGTTCGACGCCATTTTGGCCCTCGATGTCATCGAGCATTTCGATCGGGACGAACTGCTACGATTCCTAGATCTCGTCGCGGCTGCCCTAAAGCCCGGCGGACGTGTCATTGTCAAAACACCCAATGCGAATGCACCGACCGCTGCGCGCGCCCGGTTCCGGGATCTTACCCATGAGCTCATCTTTACCGAGCACTCGCTGCGGACGGGATTCGCGGTCGCGGGCCTCCGCACGCTGTCCGTCTTTGGCGAACGAATTCGCCCAGCCACAACGGCCGGGCTGATCCGGTGGCTGCTTGGCAGTGTCACACGTCTCGCGTGGCGATTGCTCCTTATTGGGGAACTCGGCCGTGAGGCGCTACGGATTCCCGTGGAGTTCAATCTGATCGCTGTAGCGGAGAAACCTGACCGGTGAGTGTGTGATTCGGGTATTGTTTGTTCTCCCCAATCTCCAGGGTGGAGGGGCGGAGCGGGTTGCGCTGGATCTGGTCCGCCATCTTGACCGCCGAGACTTCCGTCCCTGTTTCTTTCTCCTCAAAGACGAGGGGCAGTTACGGGACAGTGTTCCTGATGATGTTCCGGTGCGCGCCGGGAATCCGCGACGCAGGCTGTGTGAGCAACTGCCGTGGCTGCTGAGCGCCATCATGGACGAAGCCCGGAGGAATGATGTGGTTGTGGGGGCCCTGGAGCTGGATGCCACTTTCGCGGCGTGTGCGGCAGCTCGAGTCGCACGGCGCCCCTTTGTGGCGTGGGTGCATACCGTTTTGGATCGGTTCCTAGAAGAAAAGGCCGGCCGTCTACGGGCGGTGGCGACAAGGCTCTTGTATCCAAGGTTTCCCGTGGTCGTTGTCCCGTCGGCCGCAGTAGGCGCCTCTTTGCGTCGACGCGCTCGCGTCTCCGAGGGACGCATTGTCGAGATTCCGAACCTTCTTGATCTGGATCGGGTGACAAGGCTTGCGGCCGAGCCCGTTGCGCTGGACCTAAATGACGCAGCAACAGTAGTGGCGGTCGGAAGACTCGACTTTCAGAAGGGATTCGACCTGCTGCTGGAGGCCCACGCGCGGCTTCGGCGCCGCGGCATAGAACATCGGCTTGTTATCGTTGGCGAAGGCCCGAACCGTCGGGACCTGGAGCTGAAGGCCGCAACGCTTGGAGTGGCAGACTCCGTAATCTTCCCGGGCTTCCTGAAAAACCCGTATCCGTTGATGCAAGCGGCCCGCGTCTTCGTCCTGTCATCACGCTTTGAGGGATTCGGGATGGCTTTGCTTGAGGCCCTGGCCCTGAGTGTCCCCGTTGTGTCCACCGATTGCGGGGCGGGACCCCGCGAGATCCTGGCAGATGGGCGTTTCGGGCGTCTGGTTCCCCCCGAGGATCCCGAGGCGCTGGCCAGGGCCATCGAAGAAGCGCTACGCGAAAATGCCGGCGATGAGGCCGCCCGAAGGAGCCGGATGCAGCGGGTTCTGGAGTTCGTCCCCGATCGCATTGTGCCGCGATGGGAAGCCCTCTTTCGGCAGCTCGTATCGTGAAGTTTTCTCTCATTCTTGCCACAGTCGAACGAACGAGAGAGGTTGCGCGGTTCCTCGCGTCGCTGGAGGGTCAAACCTATCCTCATTTCGAGGTGGTGGTCGTCGACCAGAACGACGACGATCGAGTTGATCGGCTCATTGCTTCACACGAGATGCACTATGCTATCAGGCGGCTTCGCGCCTCTCGGGGTCTATCGCGGGCACGCAACCAGGGCATTGCCGTGGCTACTGGAGATGTTCTGGCTTTCCCCGACGACGATTGCTGGTATCCTCCGGAGTTGTTGGTCCGTGTGGTCGGACATCTGGAGAGCGGAACATGGCAGGGCGTCGCTGGCCGTGCCGTGGATAGCGTTCACCGCCCGTCCGGCGGCATGAGGTGGGATCAGACTTCTGGCCTTCTTGCGCCCGGCAATGTCTGGCGTCGAGCCACCTCTTACACGATCTTTCTTCAGCGTGTGGTTGTGGAAAGGGTAGGGGGATTCGATGAGAGCCTGGGGATCGGGTCTGGCACTCGGTGGGGCTCCGGAGAGGAGACCGACTACCTCCTGCGCGCAATGGCCGCCGGCTTTCGCATCTTTTACGATCCGGCCCTCTACGTCTACCATGAGCAGCCGGTGCGCAACAGTGCAGCCCTTGGGTTCTCCTATGGGATGGGCATGGGACGAGTGCTACGGAAGCACCACTATCCTCCGTGGTTTGTCTTTCAGCAGGTCTCCCGCGCAGTCATTGGGGCCGTCGCAGCTGCTGCGGCAGGCCGCCGTGATGATGCTCGATTTCGTTGGGCGGTCGCCCGGGGGCGAGTGCTCGGCTGGCTGAGGTAGACATGGCCGCGACATCATCGGTTCTGGTCGACGCGAGGTGGCTGGGACCGCACGGCATCGGGCGCTTTGCCGCTGAACTGCTGGCTCGGTTCCCTCGTGTCGACCTTCTGCGGAATGGGTTGCGGCCGAACAACCCCGTAGACTCCCTCGTGCTGTCGTGGGTCCTCCGCCGACGGCGATCAGGAGTGTTCTTCAGTCCCGGATACAACTCTCCTTTGGACTCGCCTGTACCGTTTGTCTTCACCATTCATGATCTCATCCACATACGTTTCCCCGAGGAGATCACCGCGACGAAGAAGGCCTACTACTGGACCTTCGTGCGGCCCGCGGTGCGACGTGCGGCGTGCGTGCTCACCGTGTCGGAATTTTCGAGGCGAGAGATCCACGATTGGGCCGGAGACGATTCGGCGCGAGTGGTCGTTGTGCCACCGGCTGCATCGGCCGCGTTTACGCCAGAGGGCGAGCGTCGGGAGCCCGGCTATCCATATCTGCTCTACGTTGGCAATCGGAAGCCGCACAAGAATTTGAAACGCTGCTTTCAGGCCATCGCGCAGGCGTCCCTTCCGCATGAGATGAGGCTGGTGATGAGCGGAACGGCCGATGCTGTTACTGCAGCCGAAGCGCGGCGGGCTGGCATCGCGGAACGGTTGGTGTTTGCCGGATGGGTAGACGATGCCGGGCTGGCCACCTGGTACAGGGGCGCGGTAGCTCTCGTGATCCCTTCTCTTTATGAGGGCTTTGGGCTTCCAGCCCTTGAGGCCATGGCGTCGGGGACGGCGGTGGTGGCTTCCGGGACGACGGCGCTGCCGGAGGTCGTGGGCGACGCCGCGGTGATGGTTGATCCCTTCGATGTAAGCTCCATCGCGGCGGGCATCGAGCGCGTCGTCCACGACCCAGATCTGCGTGACGAGTTGAGGCGCCGCGGTTTGACGCGTGCCGCGCTGTTCGACTGGAATCGCACCGCCCGTCGCGTATGGGAGATCCTGTCGAGGGCAGGCGAGGAGAGTATCTGATCGGAACCGCGAGGCAATGACAAAGGCGACCTGGTAGACCGGAGCGCTACACTTCCAGAGTCGGTTCCCTCGACTATCTGCCCCTTCGGACGGGCATGCTCCCCAAAGGGAACCGGGGATGCTGACGGAGAGCCGGCGCAGACAACTGCGGGTGCTGCTGGCGGTCGTGCTCGACGCGGGGATGATCGTGGCCGCGTTCTCGCTGGCCTACCTGCTGCGGTTCCGCTGGGAGATCATCCCCGCCCTGGACGAGCCGCCGGCCGCGCCGTACTTCGTCGTGCTCACCCCCCTGCTGCCGACCTGGCTGCTGATCTTCGCCGCCTACGGGCTGTACCGGGAGCAGATCCAGCCATTCTTCGACGAGGCCCTCAAGGTGGCCAGCGCCGTGGCCATGGGGATGATGGTGCTGCTGGCCGGCTCCTTCTTCTACCGCGACTTCTCCTACTCTCGGCTGTGGATGCTGCTGGCGTGGGCCCTGAGCACCGGGCTGATGCTGGGCGCCCGCGGCACGCTGCGGGTGGGGCTGCGCGCCTTGCGCGCCCGCGGCATCGACGTCCGGCGGGTGCTGATCGTCGGGGCCGGACCGGAAGGGGTCGCGCTGGCCCGGGCCCTGCGCGAGCGTCCGGAGCTGGGCCAGCAGCCGGTGGCGTTCCTCGACGACCGCGCCCGATCCGAGGTCGCCGGGCTGCCGGTGGCCGGTTCTCCCGGGGAGGTGCTGCGGGCGGTGCGGCGGTTCGGGGCGCACCGGGTGGTGATCGCCCGGCCGCAGGAGGCGCGGGAGGAGACGATGCGGGTGGCCGCCCTGTGTCAGGAGGCGGGGGTGCCCTTCGCCATCGTGCCGGACCTGTATACCCTGGCCGCCACCGGCGCCGCGGTCGAGGTCGTCGGCCGCCTGCCGCTGCTGAGTCTGCAGGGCAGTCCGCTCGGGGGATGGGGGAAGCACCTCAAAGACGCTCTCGATGTCGTCGGCGCGCTGATCGGGCTGGTCCTGACGCTCCCCGTGTTCGTCCTCTGCGCCCTGGCCGTCGTCGTGGACAGCCCGGGACCGGTTTTCTACCGCCAGCGGCGCATCGGCAAGGGCGGGGTGCCCTTCACCGCCTGGAAGTTCCGCACGATGATCCGGGATGCGGAGGCCGTGCTGGCGCAGGACGAGCGGCTGCGGCGGCAATTTGAGCGCTCCTTCAAGCTGGTGGACGATCCGCGAGTGACGCGGGTGGGCCGCTTCCTGCGGCGGACCGGCCTGGACGAGCTGCCGCAGCTGCTCAACGTCCTGCGGGGCGAGATGAGCCTGGTCGGTCCGCGGCCGATCGTGGAGGAGGAACTGGCCAAGTACGGCCCCTGGGAGCGGCGCCTCCTGTGCGTCAAGCCGGGGCTGACGGGGCTGTGGCAGGTGCTCCGCCACGACGAGCCGGACTACGCCCAGCGCGTGCGGCTGGACATGTACTACATCGACCACTGGTCGCTGGGACTGGACCTGCAGATCCTGTTTCGCACCGTGCCGTCGGTCATCGCTGGCCGCGGCGCCTACTGATCGAACCCGCTCACAGCAGGTACAGGGTGGTGGGGACCAGCCGTTTGTTGACCGGGTCCGCGGTAAGCCCGAAGCCTTCCAGGGTGTAGGCGCCGAGCAGCGCCTGGGCGCCGTCCTCGCCTACGATGCACAGGGTCGCGCGCACCTTTCCGCCCAGGCGCACGTAGGCCTCGGCGATGCCTCGCCTGACGGTGCGCCCGCCGGCCAGCGTGAACTCGGCCTGCTCTGTGGCGCTGAGACCGACGCTGTCCAGAACCGAGCGCGGCACCTGGGTGTAGGATGCGCCCGTGTCCACCACCGCTTCGACGGGCCGGAACGGACCGGCGGGCGAAGGGCCGATCTCAATGACCTGCCTGAAGACCCCCATGCCGGACTCATTGTAACACCCCGCTGGGCGACTATCCGGCGGAGGCCAGGGGCAAGACAGCCAAGGGCAATGGGTCTCGTTCGCGAACAGGCTACGGTGGTGTCCGAGCCTTCCCGCGCCGTGTCGGATCCGGGACGCAGGGTGCAGGGGCTGCGCGTGGCCCTGGTCCACGACTGGCTGATCACCCTGGGGGGGTCCGACCGCGTCCTGCTGGCCCTCCACGAGGTGTTCCCCGACGCCCCCGTCTACACGTTCCTGGCCGATCCGGCCCGGCTGCCGGCACCCTTCGCTTGCCTTCCGGTGCGGACGTCCTGGCTGCAGCGCCTGCCCGGCGCCACCTCCCGCCACCGCTGGCTCGTGCCCCTGATGCCGCTGGCGGCGCGTACCTTCGACCTGCGGGGGGTGCAGGTCGTGCTGAGCAGCAGCCACGCCTGCGCCAAGGGCGTCCTGGTCCCGCCGAGGGCGGTGCACATCTGCTACTGCCACACACCGATGCGGTACGCCTGGGAGTTGAGAGGAACGTATCTGCAGGCGATGCCCCCGGTCATCCGCCCCCTCGCCGCGGCGGCGCTGGGCTGGCTACGCCGGTGGGATCACGCCACCTCGGCTCGGGTCCATCACTTTATTGCCAACTCCCGCCACGTCGCCGCGCGCATCCGGGCGCACTACGGCCGCGAAGCGACGGTGATCTATCCGCCGGTGGATACCGCGTTCTTCACGCCCGGGGAGAGGCGGACGGGCGAAGAATACTTCCTGACCGTCGGCCGGCTTGTGCCCTACAAGCGCATCGACCTCGCCGTGGAGGCGTTCACCCGGGCGCGCCGGCCCCTCGTCGTGGTGGGCGACGGCCCGGAGGCGCCGCGCCTGCGCGCGCTGGCCGGCCCCACGGTCCGGTTCGTCGGGGAGGTCTCCGACGACGTCCTCCGCGACTACTACCGCGGGTGCCGGGCCGTGGTCTTCCCCGGCGTCGAGGACTTCGGTCTTGTGCCGGTCGAGGCGCAGGCCTGCGGCCGGCCCGTCATCGCCTACGCCGAAGGCGGGGCGCTGGAGAGCGTGGTGGAGGGGGAGACCGGGCTGTTCTTCCGCCTGCCGACTCCCGAGGCGCTGTTCGGCGCCGTGCAGGCCTTCGAGCGCCGGCGCTTCGATCCCGGCGTGATCCGCCGGCACGCCGAGCGCTTTTCGGTCCCCCGATTTCAGGCGGAGATCGCTTCTTTCGTGGGGCAGGTCTGGTGGTCCACGTCGAGAGCCTGATCCGCAACCTGGAACGCGTCATCGTCGGCAAGCGAGCCGCCCTGGAGCTGGTGGCGGCCGCGCTGCTGGCCGGCGGGCACGTGCTGCTGCAGGACGTTCCCGGGGTGGGGAAGACGATGCTGGGCCGGGCGCTGGCCCGCTCCATCGGCGGGACCTTCCGACGGATTCAGGCCACCCCCGACCTGCTGCCGGCCGACATCACCGGGGGAATGGTCTACGACGCGTCGCGCGGCGAGTTCCGGTTCGTGGCCGGTCCGATCTTCGCCCACGTCGTCCTGGCGGATGAACTCAACCGGGCCACGCCGCGGACTCAGGCCGCCTTTCTGGAGGCGATGGACGAAGGCCACGTCACGATCGAAGGCACCGCGCACCCGCTGCCGCAGCCGTTCTTCCTGATCGCCACGTTGAACCCGCTGGAGCACCACGGCACCTACCCGTTGCCCGAAGGGCAGCTGGACCGGTTCCTGGTGGCGACGCAGCTGGGCTACCCCTCGCCGGCGGAGGAGGTGGAGGTTGTCGCCCGCCAGCAGCGCGGCCATCCCGTGGAGACCCTGCGCCCCGTGGTGGACCCCGCCGGCATCCTGCGCTGGCAGGCCGCGGTGCGCGAGGTCTTCGTGGACCGCATTCTCGTGGAGTACGCGGTCGAGATCGTCGCCGCCACGCGCACCCATCCGGACGTGGTGCTGGGGGCCAGCCCGCGGGCCTCGTTGGGCCTGATCCGGCTGGCGCAGGCGCGGGCGTATCTCCAGGACCGTCCCTTCGTCCTGCCGGACGACATCAAGGCGCTGGCCGTCCCCGTCCTGGCCCACCGCCTGCAGGTCCGCGGCGTTTCGGGAACGGCGGCCCGGGGAGTGGCCGCCGCGGCGGTCGAACAGGTCCTCCGTTCGGTCGCCGTTCCGGTGATCACGAGGTAGCCGATGCCGACCCGCGACGCCGCGGCCTACGCCGTCCTGACCCTGCTGTTGCTCTTCGTCGCCGTGAACCTGCAGGCGGGATGGGTCTACGCCGTCGACGCCCTGCTCATCGGGTTCGGCCTGGCCGGGTGGCTGAGCGCCGTCCTGGCTGTGCGGCCGCTGCCCGTGCGCCGCGCCCTCCCGGCGGAGGTGGGGGAGGGCGACCGCGTCATCGTCCAGCTGGCCGTCGGCCCGACGCGCCTGCCCCGCTTCTTGCTGCACCTGCGGGATGAGGTTCCGGGGCTGGATCCCGGCGAGGTGTTCCTGTCCCTCGTCCGCGGTCCGGTGAGCGCCGCCTACGAGACCGTGGCCAGGCGCCGGGGCATCCACCGCACGCGGAAGATCGAGCTGCGTTCTGTGGGCCTCACCGGGCTCTTCAGGGCCTCCGGACGGGCGGACTGCCCGGGAGTGATCACCGTCCTGCCGCGGTACGCCGTCCTCCGGCGCTTCCCCCTGCCGGGGCGGCGGGGGCTGGAGCTGCACCCATACTTGAAGCCGTCGCGGACGGGGATGGAGGTTGCGGGGGTACGGGAGTTCCGCGAGGGCGACGATCCGTCGCACATCCACTGGCGCAGCACGGCCCGGCGGGGGACGCTGGTGGTCCGCGAGTTCGAGCGGGACGTGGAGCCGGGGGCCGTGCTGGTGATCGACACCCGGCCGGCGGCCTGCGGGGCGGAGGGGTTCGAAGCGCTGGTGCGCGCCGCGGCCTCCGTCGCCCACCTCATCGGCCGCACAGGGCAGCCGGTGCGAATCCTGACCGACGGCCCCGACGGGCCGATCGCCGTGGGATGGACGGAGGCGCTGCGCTTTCTGGCCGCGGTGGAGCAACGCGGATCCCGGACGCCGGCCGAGCTGTGCGCGACGCTGCCTGCGGGGACGCCCGCAGTCGTCTTCACCGGCGACGCCGAGGCGGTGACGCCGCTGGCCGCCCGCGGCCATCCCCTGGTGGCGGTCCTGGCCGGCGCGCCCTCCGGCGGCCTGCTGCTGGCGGCGCTGGGCGTTCCGGTGCGGCTCCTGCGCGAGGGGGAGGAGGTGGGGACGTGCCTCGATTCCTGAGGCCGCCTCCACCGCCGGAAGACTCGGTCCTGGTCCGGACCCTGGTGCTGCTGGCCGTTCTCATCGCCGTGCTGGCGGTGGGGATCTTTGAGGAGTTTACCGTGCGCGCGGGTCTCTCCGCGGCGGCGATCACCGGAGGGTTTGCGACCAGCCACCTCCTCCGCCGGCGCCGGAGGCTGTGGCTGAAGGCGGCGATCACCGCCCTGGTGTTCGTCGCCGCGCGCGACTTCTTCTCGGCGCTGATCGCCAACCCCTACGATCCCCGCGTGGCGCTGGTGAACCTGTTCCTGTGGCTGCAGGCGCTGCACAGTTTCGACCTGCCGGCGCGCAAGGACCTGAAGTACTCGCTGGCCAGCGCGGTGGTGCTGGTTGCGGTAGCGGCGGTCTATGCCCGCGACGCCGCCTTCGGAGTGCTTCTGCTGCCCTTCGCCGCGGCCTCGAGCGCGGCCATGGTCTCGATGACGGTCCCGGCGGGCGCCCTGCACCCCGGCCACCTCGGTCGGGCCGCCATGGCCCTGGCGCTGGCCGCCCTCGTGGTGAGCGCCGTTCTGTTCGCGGCGATCCCGCGGGGCGCGGGACTCCGCGTGCGCTGGCTGCCCGTTTCGCCCCGGCTCTCTCTGCTGGCACGGCTGCAGGCGCGGATCATCAACCCCATGTATCCTGATCCCGGTGGAGCCGCCGACCCCACCCGCCCCCCTCCGGTGTTCAACCCGCAGGGATATGTGGGGTTCTCCTCGGCCGTCGACCTCCGTCTGCGCGGCGTGCTGGACGAGACGGTGGTGATGCGCGTCCGCAGCACGCGGCCGGCACTGTGGCGGGGGCTGGCTTTCGATGAGTACACGGGCGTCGGCTGGCGCATGGCCGACCAGACCGTGCAGGAGTTCATCTCCGAGGACCCGCGGATCGTGCCTCGGTTGACGGCCGACGAGCCGTGGCCCGCCGACAGCGAGCAGGTGATCCAGACCTTCTACGTCGAGGCGCCCCAGCCCAACGTCTTCTTCGCCGCCTACCGTCCCTTCGAGGTGTACGTGCCGACAGGGAGTGTGGGCGTGGACCGCTACGCCGGACTGCGCAGCCCCGCGGCGCTGGAGGAAGGGACCATCTACAGCGTGATCAGCCGCGTCCCGCGCCCGGCGCCGGGGCTGCTCCGGCGCCGCCGCGGCGACCTCCCGCCGGCGATCCGCGACCGGTACCTGCAGCTGCCGGCGGTGCCGGAGCGGGTGCGCGCGCTGGCGGCGGCGCTGACCGCAGCGCACGACACCGTCTACGACAAGACCGTCGCCGTCAACCGCTACCTGGTGCGCCACTACACCTACAATCTTCAGGCCCCGCCGCTGCCGCATGGGGCCGACGCGGTGGATTACTTCCTGTTCGAATCGAAACAGGGCGCCTGCGAGGCGTTTGCCAGCGCCATGACCGTCCTGCTGCGCGCGGCGGGGATCCCCGCGCGGCTGGTCACCGGGTACGCCACGGGCACCTACAACCTCTTCACCGGGTACTACGAGGTCCGCAACGCGGACGCCCACGCCTGGGTGGAGGTGTACCTGCCGGGCGCGGGATGGATCGAGTTCGAGCCGACGCCGGGCTTTCCAACGCCTGAGGAGGTGTCGGCCCGGACGGAAGGTCGGTGGCTGGCCCGGGACGCCGCGGTGTGGGCCGCTGCGGCGACGCAGCGGCTGCTGGCCGGGCTGCCCGGCCTGGCCCTCCGGCTGCCGCCATCGGGTGTCCTGCTCGGCGTGCTGGCAACGCTGGCGGTTTCCCTGGTCCTCTTCCGCTGGCGTGTCGGCGCCATCCGTCCCCGAGACGGGGTCAGGGCGGCCTACGCCGCGATGCTCCGGGCCCTGCGGCGGCGGGGCGTCGTGCGTCACCCTCACCTGACGCCGCGTGAACTCCTCGGGGCCGTCCCCTCCGGGGCACGGGACGCCGCGGGCGAGGTGACGGCCCTCTTCGAGCGCGTCGCCTACGGCGGCGCGGCCGTGACGGCCGACGACGCGCGCCGGGCGGCCGAGGCGCTCGCCCGGACCATTGCCGAGCTGCAGGGACGACGGCGGTGATCCCGACAATGATCCCGCATGGGTTCGCCGCGGTCCTGATCTTCGCGCTCGGCGCCGCCCTCGGCAGTTTCCTCAACGTGGTGATCTACCGTCTCCCGCGCCGCCGCTCGCTGGTCTCCCCGCGCTCGCAGTGTCCGTCCTGCGGGACGCCCATCGCGGCGCGGGACAACATCCCGCTGCTGAGCTTCCTGCTGCTGCGCGGGCGTTGCCGCTATTGCCGCCGGCCCATCGGCTGGCGCTATCCGCTCGTCGAGCTGCTCACCGCCGTGCTGCTGACCCTGCTGTGGTTGCGCGAAGGTCCCACGCTCCAGTTCGCCGCGGCGGCCGTCTTCGTGCTCCTGCTGATCCCCATCTTCTTCATCGATCTCGAGCACCGCATCGTGCCCAATGCCCTCAGTTATCCGGGGATCGTCCTCGGACTGCTGCTGGCCGTCCCGCAGGGCCGCTTTGCGGACGCGCTCTTCGCCGGCGCCGGCGCCGGCGCGGTGTTCCTGCTCATCGCCATCCTCAGCCGGGGGGGCATGGGCGGAGGAGACATCAAGTTGGCCGTGGTGATGGGAGCGTTCCTGGGATGGCCGGCGATCGCCTTCGCCCTCCTCGTAGCCTTCACCACCGGCGCTTTGGTTGGGGTGGTGCTCCTGGCCACGGGCCGGCGCGGACGGCGGGATCCCATCCCCTTCGGCCCCTTCCTGGCGCTGGGGGCGGTCGTCGCCTGGTTGACCGCCTCGACGGTCATCGCCTGGTATCTTCGCTGACGCATCCGGGTCAACTCTTCGTCCGGCCCTTGCCACCTCCGCGCGCTTCGTGCTAGTGGTGGGCTGCCCGCACGGCTTACGCAGTCTACGGCAACTGTGCGGAGTCTACCGCAATTGCGGGTGGGGCATGAACGGCCAGAAGACCGGCACGGCTTCCATGGCCTCCCGGGAGGCTTCAGCCGGCTTCACGTTGCTGGAGGTTCTGGTCGCAGTGGCCGTGCTCGCCCTGGTCCTGGTGGGAGTCGGGGGCCGGGGCGGAGCCCTGGACGGACTGCGCGGCGCACAGGGGGCCATCCGCGCTGCGCGCGATCACACCGCCGCCGCCAGCTACCTGCAGTCGCTGCAGGAGTTCATCGCCGCCCGCAGCGGACGCGTCGAGCCGGGCGCGTACTGCGTGGGACCGGGGTGCGGGACCGAGCGCGCGCTCCCGCCCGGGCTGGACGGGTATCCGCTGCCGCCGGCGACCTCTTCGCAGCTGGACTGGCAACGCCTGGAGATGGTGATCGAGCCGTGGGCGTGGGACGTCACAACCAATCGCTTTGTGCCGGCGCCATCCGGCCCGGACCGGCTGCGGGCGGCCGATGCGCTGTGGCGCGTGCGCTCGGCACTCGTGTGGCGGTCGGCCGGGGCGGAACGCAGCCTGGTGCTGGAACGGTTCGTCCGATGATCCGGCGGGCACGGCAGGGCGACGACGGGTTGACCGTCCTGGAGCTCCTCCTGGCGCTCGGGATCTTCGCCGCGGTCGCCGGACTGGCCGGCGCGGCGCTGATGGTGTCCGACCGGACGGAGCGCCGGGCGGCGCTTGCGGCGGACGCCCAGCAGAATGCCCGCCTGGCTTTGGATCGACTGATTCGCGAACTGCGCGAGTCCACCCCCGGCCGGGTCCGTTGGGGCGGGAGGGCAGGGGCGATGTGGGTGCTGTTCGCCTCGGCGCGGCCGGCGGCCGATCCCTCGGTGTTCTGCGTGCATGCCCGCCGGTCGTCTGCGCCGGCGGAGGCCTCTACCCCCGACTGCTTCACCTTTCCCGGCGGGGATCTGGCCGAGCCGGCCCTGGGTACCTACGCGCCGGTCTGGCAACGCTATGTCGGGTATTTCGTCGCCACCACGGCGGAAGGGCCGGTGCTGCGCCGCGTCGTCGGACCGCTCGCCCGGCCGGAGGCGGTGCCCGACCCGGCGGTGCTGGTGGGCGGTGAGACCGTGGCCGAAGGGGTGGAGGCGTTCGACGTCGCCGTCGCCGGCCGCTTCTTCACCGCCGCGGTGCGGCTCGCGGGCCCCGGCCCGGCGCCGCCGCTCGTGCCGGAATTCCGGTTGCTCGGCGCGGGCGTAATCCGGAACTGAACGTCGATGCGTGTCCGGACGGACCTGGAGACCGGTGCGGTGCTCATCGGCGTCCTGATGGCCTCGATCCTGGTCGTCGTCCTGGCCCTCTCCGCCCTGACGGTGGCCGCCGGCGAGGTGCTGATGGCGGGCCTCCAGCGGGATGGGGTCCGGGCCCTGGAGCAGGCCCAGGCCGGGGTGGAGGAGGCCCTGCGACGAATGGAACGAGGTTACCCGTTCGTCCAGGGCTTTTCGGGGTCCCTCTCGAACAGTACGTCGGTTTCGGTCGCGCGCCTCGTCACGGGGGCCGGTGCGGCGTACCAGGAGATCCGGGTACGCGCCGATGCCGGCCGCGCCGCGCGCCGGGTGCACGCGATCGTGCTGCAGCGGAGTACCGCGGTGCTGCCGGACACCGTGGTGGCCGGCAGCATCCTGGTGGACGAGAACGGGCGGCTCGGCTGCGGCGATATCTATGCGCACACCTACATCCGGCAGAACCGTCCCCCCATGACCGGATGTGACGGGGCGGACCTCACTTCGGCCTTCCTGTACGCCGGCTGGCGGATCGACGACGGATTCGTCGCCTGCACCAGCCACGCCGACTGCGTCCGGCAGGGGCGGCCCACCTGGTATCCGGGCCAGCGCCGCGGCGTGTGGGCGGCCAGCCCTTTGGGCCGGGAGATCATCGCCCAGACCCTGCGGTGCCTGCCGGGAGAAGGCGGCCTCCCGGGGGAGATCGTCTCCGGAACCCTCGCCGACGGGACGGCGTATGAGGGCCCGGCGTTCGGCTTCGACACGGATGATCCCGACGGCGCGGGATCCGTCCCGCCACAGGCCGTGCGCGAGGGGCTGCCCTGCGGTCTGCCCTACAAGATCGTCCCGGAGACGTTCCTCGACGACCGGGGCAACGTCGTCACCCGGCTGTTCAAGACGATCGTCTACGAGCAGTGGCTGGACACCTACTGGCGGTTCGATCCGGACACCCTGAGCACGGTCAAGCGCCGCGGGGGAGCGTGCTCACCGGAGCAGGGGCCGTGCCTGCCCGGGGAAGGCGAGCCGGATCTGGCGAACCATCCGCAGTTCGGTGCCGTGCCGCCGGTCCCGGAGGTCGCCTCGCTGACGGCGAATGTCGATCGGCGCCTGCGGGGCGGGGGCAGGATCGCCGGCGGAGACTTCGGCTGCCTGCATCCCCCGATGCGGGGAGATGCCCACTGTCTCGGCGTCCCCGCGGATGCGTCGCGCCCGCTGGCCGTGTCGCTCGAAGAGGGCTCCTACGTGCTGGACGGCACCCTGCGCGGCCACGGGACGCTGGTCGCCAGCGCGCCCCTGCAGCTGACCGGCGATGTGGTGTACTGGGGCGCAGTCGTCGCTTCCCGGGGCATAACTCTGGAGGGGCGCGCGGCCCTGTGGGGGGCCGTGGCCACGGACGGTCTCCTGCAGGTCCGGGGAGCCGCCGCCCTGGCCGCCTCCAGCGTGCCCAATGTCCCGCTGGGGCCGGCCGTCGTCGTCATCAGGAGCTGGTGGGAGCGCTAACACCGGGCGATCGCGGGCAGAGGATGTAGATAGGGCCCGGGAAGAGGATACCGGGAGACAACCGGAAGACAGGAGAGGGCGCCATGGGGTTCTTCGGGCCGAAGTCCTACGTGGGAGTGGACATCGGGAGCCGGGCGATCAAGGTTGTGGAGCTGGCCCCCGCCGGCCAGCGCTACCGCCTGTTGCACGCCGGGATGGGCGAGACGCCGGCCGGCACGGTGAAGGAGCGGGAGGTGGTGGACCCTCAGGCCCTGGGGGTCGCGATCCGTCAGGTCCTCTCCTCCGCCGGGGTGAAGGCCGGTCGCGTGGTCTCGGCCGTCGGGGGGCAGGCGGTGATCGTCCGGGAGCTGAAACTGCCGCCGATGAGCGCCGACGAGCTGCGCCAGGCGGCGCGCTACGAAGCCGAGCGGTACATCCCCTACGCGCTGCGCGAGGTCAACATGGACTTCGATGTCATCGGCGAGACGGTGGAGGACAACCAGAAGAAGGTGGTGATCCTCCTCGTCGCGGCGCGCCAGGAGATCGTGGACAAGCACGTCGAGGCCCTGGCCGCGGCGGGGCTGCAGCCCTTCGTCCTGGACGTCGAGTCTTTTGCCGTCATGCGCGCCCTCAACCCCCGCACCGACGGCGACGGGGCCGAGGCGGTGGTCGTCGTGGACCTGGGCGCCGAGACCACCGACATCATCATCATGGAGGGCGGGCAGCTGCGTCTGACCCGCAACCTCAGCATCGGCGGCGACAGCCTGACCAAGGCCATCGCCGCCCGCCTGGACATGGAGTTCAAGACTGCCGAGCAATTGAAGGAAGAAAAAGGCGCCGTGCTGCTCGAGGGCGAACCTATGCCCGACGATCGGACGGTGATGGCCCTGCACGATGCGATGCTTCCCATCCTGGGGGACCTGGCCACGGAGATCCGGCGGTCGATGGACTACTTCCAGACCCGGTGGCGTGAGAGTCGGGTCCGGCGGGTGGTGCTCAGCGGCGGGACGGCGCGGCTGACCAACCTCGACCGCTTCCTGTCCCTGGAGCTGGGCGTGGAGACCGTCGTGGGCGACCCCTTCGCTCAGTGTGAGATCCCCGGGCACGTCCTGCCCGGAGACGCCCGCCGGCAGATGGCTCCGGCCCTGGCCACGGCGGTGGGGCTGGCCATGAGAGGAGCGGCCGAGCGATGATCCGAATCAACCTCCTCCCGCGAGAGCGGGTCCAGCGACGGCCCCTGGGCACCCCCGTCCTGTTCGTGATAGTTCTCGCCGTGCTGCTGCCGATCGCCATCGGGGCGAGTCTGTGGATGGAGGCGAGGAACAAGGCGGTGGAGCGACAGGTGGCCGAGGTGAACCGGCAGATCGACGCGCTCCGGGACCAGGTGCGACGGGTCGAGGAGCTGCGCCGGCAGGTCGAGCAGGCCCGCCGGAAGAGCGATCTCCTGAAAAGCCTGGAAGCCGCGCGCGTCCCCTGGGACATGATCCTGGAGGAGCTGCGCGCCGTCCTGCCCCAGGACGTCTGGCTGACTCAGATCGAGATGCAGGAAGCCGGGGCCATGACCTTCAACGGCTACGGGCTGTCCTACACCTCCGTGGCGCGGTTCATGGTCAGCCTGGAGGGCAGCGAGCTGTTCCGGAACATCGACATGCTCAGCAGCCAGACCCAGATGGTCGGCGGCCGGCAGGTGGTGAGCTTTTCGCTGACCGGACAGTTCGTCCAGGTGCGGAAGGAGGCGAACGTCCGATGAGCCGCCGCGAGCGCATGTTGCTGATCGTCGGACTGGTCGTGGTGGTCTTGCTCGGTTTCTACTACTACGGCTATCTGCCGCGTCAGGCCAGGTATCGTGAGCTGCGGGCGCAGCTGACCGACCGGCAGACCCAGTTGAGCCGCATGGAAGCCATGGTCCGGGACGCTCCGCGGCTGGAGCAGGAGTATGCCGGCCTCCAGGCGACCATCGCGCGGCTGGAAGCGCTGCTGCCGTCGGACAAGGAGACGGCGGTGCTCCTGGTCCAGCTGGAGCAGACGACGCGCAGCCTGGGGATCACCCTGCAGGCGGTGCGGCCGTCGGCGCTGGAAGGGCCGAGAGCGCAGGCCCCGCCTGGGGCGCCCCCGTCGGGCCGGCCCGCCCCCGGCGCGCCGCCGGCCGCAGGACAGCCGGCGCCCGGGACGCCGGCACCTGCTCCGGCGATCGAGTACCGTCGCTATCCCATCCAGCTGTCGATCAACGCCAGCTATGCGGAGCTGCTGCGGCTGATGACGGCGTTTCAGGAGTTCCCGCGGCTGATCGTCGTGCGCAAGATCGGCGTCACGCCCCGCCAGGTGCCGGACCTGACGGCCTCCCTCGACATCGAAACCTACGTGCTGCCCAAGGAGGCGCGCTGAATGGGCCGGATCCGGGAGTTCTTGAGGAGAAATCCGATCGCCGGATGGGCGCTCGGCCTCGTCCTGATCGCGGGGGCCGGGTACCTGCTGGCCTCCAGGCTCTTCCAATCCGCCCCGCCCGCGGCGGTGGCGCCCCCGCCGCCGGCGCCGAGGGCGACGGCGCCCGAACCGGCCGCTCCACCCTCGGCGGCTCCCGCGCCGGCGCCACCTCCGGCCGCGGCGCCGCCGTCGGTGGCGCCGCCGGAGGCGACCAGGGTCCCGCCGGGCCCGGTCGGGAGATCGGATCCCTTCGTCCCGCTGGTGCGGTCGGGTCCTCCGAGCGCGCCGCCTCCGCCCCCGCCGCCTCCTCCGCCACCTGTCCAGCTGCCGCCGCCGGCGTTTCCCGAGCCGGGCGGCCCGCTTCCTCCCCCGCTGCCCGGACAACCTGCGCCGGGGCCCGAGGCCGGGATGGCCGTCCGCGGCCTGGTCGCCGACGGTGCCGTCACCGGGGGGGCGGTGGCCGTGGTGGTCATCGGCGGGAAGTCGGAGGTCGTCGCCGCCGGCGACGAGATTGGCGATTTGCGAGTTGTGCGCGTGGACCCGGTCCGCCGTCTGGTCACGTTTCTCAGGGCCGGCAGACGCTTCGACGTCCGCATGGGAGGTGAATAGATGCGTCGCCTTCTTCCCAGCATCATCCTGACTGCGCTGCTGGCGCTCCCCTCACTGGGCACCGGCCCAGCCCTGGCGGCACCGAAGCGCATCACCCAAGTGACGGTGAAGGACTTCGGGAGCCGGATCGTGGTCGGCATCGTCTCCACCGGCCAGATCCTGTTCCACATCACCGAAGTGCCGTCCCCTCCGCCGCCGCGCGTGGCCATCGACATCCTGGATGCGGTTGCCGATGAGGCGATTCGTCGGACGACGGTGGTGAACAAGGGGAACGTCCTGCGGGTGCGTGTCGGCCAGTTCGAGGATTCGCCGGCGATCGCGCGGGTGGTGGTGGACCTGGTGCGTCCGGTTGCGGTGGACATCCAGCGACCCGCGCCCCACATCCTCTCCGTGGGCGTCCCGCAGGTGCCGGTGACCGAGGGGCAGGCGCGCGCCGCCGCCGCCGCCCCCGTGCCCGTGAGGCCGGCCCAGGCGGCTCCGCCCCTTCCGCCGCAGACGGCGGCGCCGCAGACCGCGCCGCTGACGCCGGCCTCGGCGGCCGTCCCGCCGCCCTTCACCGCCGCGCCCGGGACGGGCGTCGTCCGGACGGCCCAGGCGACGGGGCAGGCAACGGGACAGGCGACGGGACAGGTCCCGGGGGGGACCATCCGCCTGCTGGAGTTTCGCGGGGTGGCCCTCAGCGACGTGCTGAGCGCGCTGGCCCGGTTGTGTGGATTCAACCTGGTCACCGACGGATCGGTGCAGGGCTCGATCACGCTCCGTCTGGTGGATGTGACCTGCGAAGACGCCCTGCGCTTCATTCTGGAAGCCAACAACCTGGCCTTCCGGAGGCTGGGCAAGAACATCATCATCAGTTCGGCGGAGCGCCTGGCGCCGCCGCCGGAAGCCCCGGAGACGATCGCCTACCGCCTGGAGTTCGGCGATCCCAACCAGATCCGGGCCGCGGTGGCCGCCGTGGTCCCGGGCGTGCGCGTGGCGGTGGATCCGCGCACCAACTCCCTGCTGATCACCGGCACACCGGCCCAGCACCAGGAGGTGGTGCGGGTGCTGGGCACCCTCGACGTGCGCATCAACCAGGTCGTGATCCAGGTGCACGCCATCGAGGTGAGCACCAGCGTGCTGAAAGACCTGGGCCTGCTGTCTCCTCCCGATCCGTCGACTACCGTCGGATCGCTCGGCGGCTGGATCCTGGACAGCGCCCAGAACCGGATCACCTTCGCCCTCTCCGACAACCCGCTGCTGCAGTTCCGGCTCCGGGCGCTGATCACCGAGGGCAAGGCGAGCATTCTCAGCGCTCCGCGGATCGCCACGCTCGACGGGAACAAGGCGTCCATCCTGCTCGGCGACCGCGTGCCGATCTTCACGGTGACGACCCAGGCCGGCGTGACCACGACGACCGTGACCTTCGTGGACGTCGGCGTCAAGATGGAGGTCACGCCCCGCGTGAACAACGAAGGCCTGGTGACCCTGGCCATCCGGCCGGAGGTCAGTTCCGTGGCGGAGATCATCACCGGCCCCGGTGGGCAGCAGGCGCCCCGGGTGGCCACGCGTTCGGCGGAGACCACCCTGACCGTCTCCTCCGGCCAGACCATCGTGCTGGGCGGGCTCATCAGCCGGGAGGAGCGGGCGACGATGGTCCGGGTCCCCCTGCTCGGGGACATTCCCATCATCGGCGAACTGTTCCGCTTCCGGAGCGTGGACCGGCGTGAGAGCGAGGTGATCTTCCTCATCTCGCCCACAGTGATCAAGCAGTGAGGGGGAGGTGCGCGATGAGGCGCGCGCTGTTCGTCCTGCTGCTCCTCGGCGTCGCCTGGGTCCCCACCGCGGCGGCCCAGGCCCCCGCCCCGGCGCAGCCCCTGCCGCCCTTCGACACCCTGCGGTTCTACGACCAGGCGCGGTTCGAAGCGGCGATCGCCCCCTACGCCCAGGCGGTGGCCCGCAACGCGAACGACGCACGGGCGCACTACTGGCTGGGGGTCGCCTACCTGCACGCCGCGCGGTTGCACCGCTTCGGCCTGGCACCGTGGGCCGCCGATCACGCCGGGCGGGCCGTCGCCTCCCTTGAGCGGGCGCTGCAGCTGCAGCCGGCCATCGAGGTGATGCTGGTCCTGGCCGATGCCTACGCTCTGGTGGGAGCCCAGGACAAGCTCAACGAGCTGAATGTCCGTCTCGCCGCCCTGGCCCGCCCGCAGCCGCTCCGCTGACCGGTTCCACCGTATCGCGAGCCTTTCAGAGTACTCGAACCGCCGCACTCCCGATTCGGGATGCGGCGGTTCGAACTGTGACGGGGGTCCTGGCGTCCGGTCCATCCGCGGCATGGCGCGGCCCGGCAGGGTGTGGTCTGATGCTGCTCGGGATCCGCGATGCGTCGGCGACAGGCCGGATGGACGCTGGTCGAGCTCCTGGTGGTCCTGACGCTCGTGGCCGCGGCGGCGGCCGGGCTGTGGCGCCTGCAGCCGTTGCGCGGCCGGCTGGCCCTGCGGGTCGCCGCCACGGCGCTGGTCAGCGACCTCCGCATGGTGCAGGCCCGCAGCCTCGGGGAGCGGAATCCCGACCGGGCCCACGGCCTTGTGCTGTCCGTGGGTTCGGACCGGTACCTGCGGGTTGTGCGCACCGCCGGAGTGGTGGAGGCGGCGGAGATGCGGATCCTCCCGTTCGGCGTGCGCATCACCTACGCGCGATTCGGCGGCGCGGTGCCGACGACCGTGTGGTTCACCGGCGGGAGCTGGTTTGGCGCGCCGTCCGGCGGGGGCACGGTCACCCTGGCCAGCGGCCCGCTCCGGCTGTGCGTGCGCCTGATGCCGGCAACCGGCCGGGCGCGCGTGGCGCACACGGGGTGCCCGTAGGCCCCCGCCCCCGCACAGGGATGCCCCCGCGCAGGGAAGCCTCGGACAGGGGCGAAACTCTGTCCCCCGGGCCGCTCCGCTCAACAGATCCCTGACGACAGGAGAGACCGATGGTCCGCGTGGAGCGCCTCCGCGCGCTCATGGAGGAGCGCGGTGTGGAGGCGATGCTGATCCAGAAGGCCGAGAACCGACGTCACCTCACCGGATTCACCGGATCCGCCGGGGTCGTCCTCGTCACGCCGCGGGAGGCGCTCCTGCTCGTGGACTTCCGCTATGTCGAGCAGGCGGGCGTGGAGGCCTCCGGATTCGAGGTGATCAAAGCCGACCGGCAGTTCATCGACACGCTGGTCGAGGTCGTCGCGGCCCGGGGGCTCCGGCGCATCGGATTCGAAAGCGACGGGCTCACCTACAAGCAGTACGACGATTTCTCCCGCCGCCTCGCTCCCGCCTCGCTGGTTCCCATAGACGGGGTGGACCGCCTGCGCTGGGTTAAAGACCGCGAGGAGATCGAGCGCATCACCCGCGCCGTCGAGATCGCCGACCGTGCCTTCGCCCACATCCGGGGGATGCTCCGGCCGGGAGCGGTGGAGCGCGACCTCGCCATCGAGATGGAGTTCTTCATGCGCCGCCAAGGGGCGGAAAAGGAGGCGTTCGAGACCATCGTGGCCAGCGGGCCGCGATCGGCGCTCCCCCACGGGCGTGCCAGCGACCGCGCCCTGGGGGCGGGGGAGTTCGTCACCCTGGACTTCGGGGCGATGGTGGACGGCTACGTCTCCGACTGCACCCGCACCGTGGTCCTGGGAGAAACGACCCCCAGGCACGAGGAGATCTACGGGATCGTGCTCCGGGCCCAGCAGGAGGCGCTGGCCGGTCTCAGACCGGGAATGACCGGTCGGGAGGCGGACGCTCTGGCGCGGAACGTCATCGCCGCGTCCGGGTACGGCGAGGCCTTCGGCCACAGCCTGGGTCACGGCGTCGGCCTGGCCGTTCACGAGGGGCCGACGCTCTCGCCGCGCGAGGAGGCCGTGCTCTCGCCCGGCATGGTGGTCACGGTGGAGCCGGGGATCTACCTTCCGGGCTGGGGCGGGGTGCGTATCGAGGACCTCGTCGTGATCACCGCCGACGGCTGCCGCGTGCTGACCCGCGCGCCGAAGGAGTTGTCGGTCCCGTAGGCCGGGCCCGCGGGGTGCCGGCGCCGGATGCGGAGGGTTGCTGGCGCCGGATGCGGATTGGTAAAGTGAAAGATTGGCGGGATCCGCACAGGGCATCTCGGATCCCTGTTGTTGATCTTCGCCGTTGATCTTCGGGAGGGTGGCATGATCGCCAGCGGAGAATTCCGGCCCGGCGTCGTCGTCGAGCTGGACGGCGAGTTGTTCGCCGTGGTCCAGACTCATCACCACAAGCGCGCCCAGCGTCAGGCCTTCGTGCGGGCGAAGCTGAGGAATGTGCGGACGGGCGCCGTGCTGGAGCGGAACTTCACCTCCGACGAGCGCGTCCGGCAGGTGTACCTCGACCGCAAGCCGATGCAGTTTCTCTACGTCCAGGGCGACGAGTACGTGATGATGGACCACGAGACCTTCGAGCAGCTGCCCCTACACCGGGACCTACTGGGCGACGCGGTGCACTTCCTCAAGGAGAACACCGATGTGACCGTGGTGTTCTACGAGGGGCGGCCGATCGGCGTCGAGCTGCCCAACACCGTGGAGCTCCAGGTGGTGGAGACCTCGCCGGGATTCCGCGGGGACACCGCGGCGGGCAGCAGCAAGCCGGCGCGTCTGGAGACGGGGGTCACCGTGCAGGTGCCCTTTTTCGTCAACGTGGGCGACCGGGTGCGTGTGGACACGCGGACCGGCCAGTACCTGGAACGCGTGAAGTAGCGTCCTCCGCGCAGCCCACCGAGAGGTTTGCCCGGGGGTCCCGTCCCTGCTATAATTCCTTCGTGCTGGACCACCCACGGGTTGTACGTCGCGGGCCTGGCCCGACGGACGTCGAGGCCGGGACGGCGAGCCACCCGGTCATCCCAGGGTGGTTCTTTCGTTGATGTCCCGGCGGCGGACCCGAGAACTGGCCCTGCAGGTGATGTTCGAGGTCGATGTCGGCCGGCAGCCCCTCCAGGACGCCCTGGCCCGGGTCCGGGGGGAGGTCGGCGAGACGGAGTGGGCGTACCTGCACGAGATCTGCACGGGCACCTGGGCCCGGCGGCCGGAGCTGGACCGCATCCTCCAGGGGCTGACCACGGACTGGGCCCTGGATCGTCTGGCCAACACCGACCGCACCGTCCTGCGCCTGGCCGCCTACGAACTCCTCCACACCGAGACCCCGCCACAGGTCGTGATCAACGAGGCCGTGGAGCTCGCCAAGCGCTACGGTACGGAGGATTCCGGTCGGTTCGTCAACGGCGTGCTGGGTGCCCTGGTGCGCCGGCACCGGCGGGCGCCCGTCGGCGATGACCACTGACCCGGTGCGCGCCCACCTCTGGATCAGCGGCGTGGTGCAGGGGGTGGGGTTCCGGTTCTTTGCCGTCCGCGCCGCCCGCCGTCACGGCGTGAGCGGGTTCGTCCGCAATCTCCCCGACGGGCGGGTGGAGGTGGAGGCGGAGGGACCGCGTGAGATGGTCCTCGGGTTCATTGCGGAGATGCAGCGAGGTCCGGCGGGCGCCGTCGTCGCCGCGGTCGATGTGCAGTGGGAGCCGCCGGCGGGCCGCCAGGGGTTTGTCATCCAGTGAGCGGGGTCGATCCGGTGATGAGCGCGCAGGCGGCCGTTGACGATCTGGCCGTCTTTCTCGCCACCCGCGCCCGTCTGGTCGACGACGCGCTGGACCGCTACCTCCCTCCGGCCACGGCGCATCCGGCCATCATCCACGAGGCGATGCGGTACTCGGTCTTCGCCGGGGGGAAACACCTGCGCCCGCTGCTGGTGATGGCCTCGGCTGAGGCCTACGGCGCGAGGCCGCAGGATGTCCTCCCCGTGGCCTGCGCCGTGGACCTCATCCATACCTACTCGCTCATTCACGACGACCTGCCGGCGATGGACAACTCCGATGTCCGCCGCGGGCGTCCGACCTGTCACATCGCCTTCGGCGAAGCGATCGCCATCCTGGCCGGGGACGCGCTCCACGCCCTGGCCTTCCAGCTCATCGCGGATGCGGCCCCGGTCTTCGGCGCGGAGCGGACGCTGCAGGTCAGCGCCGAGATCGCCGCCGCCATCGGCACGGCGGGCATGGTCGGCGGGCAGGTGTGCGATCTGCTGGCCGAGGTGCCGGTGCGCCGCTTTCCCGGAGGCACGCTGCCTCCGAAGCGGCCGCTGCCCGACACGGTGCGGGAGATCCACACCCGCAAGACCGCCGCGCTGATCCGGGCCGCGGTGCGGTCGGGAGCCATCCTGGCCGGCGCCCCCGCCCACGACCTCCAGGCGCTGTCCGTCTACGGCGAACACCTCGGCCTCGCCTATCAGATCATCGACGACGTCCTCGATGTGGTGGGCGACGCGGCGAAACTCGGGAAACCGACGGGCAGCGACAGCGCCAAGGCCACCTATCCCGCGGCCTTCGGTCTGGAACGCTCCCGGCAGATCGCCGCCGAGCTGACCGCCCGGGCCCGGGCCAGCCTGCAGCCCCTGGGCGCGCGGGCGCGCCTGCTGGACGCGCTCGCCGGCCTCCTGCTCACGAGGGACGCGTGACGACCGCCGCGGCGCGCCGGGAACGGTTGGATGTGGTGCTGGTGGCCCGGGGATTTCTGCCGACGCGGGCCAAAGCGCAGGCAGCCATTCTGGCCGGCGAGGTCTACGTCGGGGGCGCGCGGGTCACCAAACCGGGCCTCGCCGTGGCCCCCGACGCCCCGATCGAGATCCGTCCCCTCCGGCCTGCGTACGTCAGCCGGGGCGGACTCAAGCTCGACCACGCCCTGACCGTTTTCGGGATCGATCCGGCGGGCTGGCGCGTGGCGGACGTCGGCGCGTCCACCGGGGGGTTCACCGACTGCCTGCTCCGCCGCGGCGCCCGGCAGGTGTACGCTATCGACGTGGGCGCGGGCCAGCTGCACTGGTCGCTGCGTACCGATCCGCGGGTTGTGGTGCTCGAACGGCGCGACGTGCGCACGGTGGACGCCGCGCTGCTGGACGGCCCGGTGGACCTCGCGACCGTCGATGTCTCCTTCATTTCCCTGGGCAAAGTCCTGCCGGCGGTGCGCCGACTCGTCCGTCCGGGCGGCGCCGTGGTGGCCCTGGTCAAGCCTCAGTTCGAGGCCGGACCGAAGGCGGCCCGGGGCGGCGTGGTGCGGGACGCCGCCGTGCACCGGCACGTGCTGGCGCGCGTGGCGCGCCAGGCGGAGGAGTCCGGCTACACCGTGGCCGGGGCCACCTACTCTCCGATCGCGGGCCCGGACGGGAATCTCGAGTTCTTCCTGCACCTGCGGACGGAGCATCCGCCCGACGTGCAGGGCGGCGCGGGACGCGTGGACCTGGACGCCGTGGTCGATACCGCGCACGCCGTCGTTCCCCGCAGGGGCGTCCGACGATGACCCTGGGCGTGATCATGAACACCACCCGCCTGCGCGAGCGGCCGGAGACGGGCCCGCCGGCGCGGGAGGCGGTCGCCGCCCTGGTGGCCGCCGCCGGCGACGTCCGAGTCGGTGAGGAGGCGGCGCGCCTGCTGGGCTTCGCCCACCTGGCCTGCGGCGAGGAGGAGCTGGGCGAGCAGGCGCGGTTGCTGGTGGCCTTCGGCGGGGACGGCACCATCCTGCGGGCCGCGCGTCTGGCCGCCCCGCGGGGCATCCCCATCCTCGGGGTCAACATGGGCGGGTTCGGCTTTCTGGCGGAGTTGAACCTGGATCAGTTCGGCGACGCCGTCCCGCGCCTGCTGGCCGGCCGCTACGAGATCGACGAGCGGATGATGCTGGAGGCGGCGGTGGAGCGGGGCGGGACGCCGCAGCGGCTCCTGGCCCTGAACGACATCGTGGTGACCAAATCGGGCGTGGCGCGGGTGCTGCGATTGCGCATTTCCGTGAACGGCGAGCATCTGGCCAGTTACCCCGCGGACGGGGTGATCGTGGCCACCCCCACCGGCTCGACGGCCTACTCCCTGTCCGCGGGGGGACCGATCCTCGCCCCGCGCGTCGAGGCGCTGGTGATCACGCCCATCAGTCCCCACACCTTCAACTCGCGATCCGTCGTCGTGGACCGGCGCGACGAGGTGATGATCGAGGTCACGGCGCCGGAGCCGGAGGCGACGCTCACGGTGGACGGCCGCGTGGGCGTGGCCCTGGCCGCGGTGCGCGCCGTCGTGGTGCGCCGGGCCGAGCAGGTCACCCGCTTTGTGCGCCTGGGCGGGCACACCTTCTACGGGATCCTGCGGACCAAATTGGCCTGGGGAGAACGGGCATCGCTGGAGGGGGAACAGTGACACGGTACATCTTCGTGACGGGAGGCGTGGCCTCGGCCCTGGGGAAGGGGATCACCTCGGCCTCCGTGGGGCGCCTGCTGGTGGCCCGGGGACTGCGGGTGACGATGCTGAAGTTCGACCCCTACGTCAACGTGGACGCGGGGACGATGAACCCGCATCAGCACGGGGAGGTCTTCGTCACCGATGACGGCGCGGAGACCGACATGGACCTGGGCCACTACGAGCGGTTCATCGACGCCCAGCTGGGCCGGGACAACAACACCACCACCGGCAAGATCTACGGGACCGTGATCGCCCGCGAGCGCCGCGGCGAGTACCTGGGCGGTACGGTCCAGGTCATCCCCCACGTGACCAATGAGATCAAGGACGAGATCCGCAAGGTGGGGGCGGACGCCGACGCCGACGTGGTCATCGTAGAAGTGGGCGGGACGGTCGGCGACATCGAGGGCCTCCCCTTCCTCGAGGCGATCCGCCAGTTCCGCCACGACGTGGGCGCCGAGAATGTGATGTACATCCACGTCTCGCTGGTGCCCTTCCTGGAGGCGGCCGGAGAGCTGAAGACCAAGCCCACCCAGCACAGCGTGCGCGAACTGCGCAGCATCGGCATCCAGCCCGACGTGATCGTCTGTCGGACCTCGCAGCCTCTGTCCCGGGCGATCAAGGAGAAGATCGCCCTGTTCTGCGACGTGCCCCCCGAGGCGGTGATCCAGGCCCTGGATGCGGAGACCATCTACGAGGTGCCGCTGATCCTCGAGGAGGAGGGGCTGGGCACCATCATCACCGATCGGTTGCGGCTGGACACGCCGCCGCCGGACCTGGCGGAGTGGCGGGAGATGGTGGACCGGATCAAGCGTCCGGCGCTGCGGGTGCGGATTGCGCTGGTCGGCAAGTACATGGGGGTGGCGGACAGCTACGTGAGCATCGTCGAGGCGCTCCGCCACGGCGGCATCGCCCACCGCGCCGAGGTGGTGATCGGCAAGGTGGATTCCGAGGTAGTGGAGCGTTGGAGCGCCGAGGAGGTCGCCGCCCACCTGCAGGAGTTCGACGGCATTCTGGTCTGCCCCGGCTTCGGCTCGCGGGGGGTGGAAGGCAAGGTCAAGGCGATCCGCTATGCCCGGGAACACGGGGTGCCGTTCCTGGGGATCTGCTACGGGATGCAGTGGGCGGTGGTGGAGTTCGCCCGGCACGTCTGCGGTCTCGTCGGCGCCAACTCCACCGAGGTCGATCTCCACACGCCGCACCCGGTGATCGACCTGCTGCCCGAACAGAAGGCGGTGACCGAGAAGGGCGGGACGATGCGGCTGGGGGCGTATCCGTGCCGCCTGGTCGCGGACAGCATCGCCGGCAGGGCCTACGGGGTGCCCGAGGTCGCCGAGCGGCACCGCCATCGGTACGAGGTGAACAACGCCTATCTGGAGGTGCTCACCCGGCACGGCCTGCGGGTGACCGGCGTCTATCCGGCGAAACACCTGGTGGAGATCATCGAGTTGCCGAATCATCCCTGGTTCGTGGGCACCCAGTTCCACGCCGAGTACCGCTCCCGCCCCAACCGCCCGCACCCTCTGTACCGGGAGTTCGTCGGCGCGGCGCTGGCCCGCGCCCGGGTGGGCGCCCCGCTGCGCGGTACGGCGTCGTAGCGGGCGGGACGCGGCGCAGGGGAACGGCGGCAGGAAGATCCGAAGGCCAAGGAGGTCGGGACGATGGGGCTGGTCACCTACGTCAACGGAGCCTTTCTTCCCAAAGAGGAGGCGAAGGTCTCGGTCTACGATCACGGGTATCTCTACGGAGACGGCGTCTTCGAAGGCATCCGCGCCTATGGCGGCCGGATCTTCCGGCTGGAGCAGCACCTGGACCGGCTGTACGACTCCGCCCGCTACCTGATGCTGGAGATCCCGCTGTCCCGCGACGAGCTGCGCCAGGCGATCCTGGAGACGGTCCGCCGCTCGGGGCTGCAGGACGCCTATATCCGGCCGGTGGTCTCGCGGGGGGTGGGAGACCTCGGGCTGGACCCCCGCAAATGCCGGACGGCGACGGTCGTGATCATCGTCGATCAGATTCAGCTCTACCCCGCCGAGGCCTACGAGCGGGGGTTGCGGGCGATCACCGCCACCACGCGCAAGATCCGTCCCGACGCCCTGTCGCCGCAGGCCAAGACCCTCAACTACCTGAACAACATCATGGCCCGCATTGAGGCCAACCGGGCCGGCGTGGACGAGGCGATCATGCTCAGCGCCGACGGGTACGTCTGCGAGTGCAGCGCCGACAACCTGTTCATCGTGCGGCGGGGCGAGATCTGGACCCCGCCGGCCTACCTCGGCATCCTCAAGGGCGTGACCCGGGCCGCGGTGATCGAGCTGGCCGCCCGGCTGGGGCTGCCTCTGGCGGAGCGGGTGTTCACCCTGCACGACGTGTACACCGCGGAGGAGTGCTTTCTCAGCGGGACCGGGGCGGAGGTCGGTCCCGTGGTAGAGGTCGATGGCCGGCCCATCGGCGCGGGGCGACCCGGTCCCACGACGCTGGGGATCATGCGCGCCTTCCGCGAGCTGGTTCGTTCCGAAGGGACGCCGGTGTACGCCGAAGAGGTGGCGGAGAGGCGGGCCTGAGCTCCGGTGCGGGTGATCGCCAGCCGGCGGATCTACGAGGGAGCGGTCGTCGCCCTCCGGGTGGACGAGGTCGAGACCTCCGACGGCCGACGCCGCGTGCGCGAGATCGTCGAGCACCGGGGGGCCGTGGCCGCGGTCCCGCTGCTTCCCGACGGCAGCGTCCTGCTCGTCCGGCAGCACCGCGAGGCGGCGGGAGGATCGCTGCTGGAGATCCCGGCGGGCACGGTCGAGCCGGGGGAAGACCCGGAGACGGCCCTGCAACGGGAACTCGCGGAGGAGATCGGAATGCGCGCCGGCCGCCTCACCCGTCTGACTTCCTTTCTGCCGTCTCCGGGGTTCCTTACGGAAGTGGTGCACGTCTACCTGGCCCGCGACCTCGCGCCGGACCGCCGCCAGGCCGAAGAGGAGGACCTGGAAGTGGTCCGGCTGCCGCTGGAGCGGGCGCGGGCCATGGTCGCCTCGGGGGAGATCCGCGACGCGAAGTCGGTCATCGGCCTGCTGCTGTCCGAACGGGCCGTCGGTCTGCCCGGAGGGTAGGGCCATGGCGGGGGCGGTCCCGGCGTCGTTCGGTCGTCAGGTCGACGCCTATCTGGCCTACGCCCTGGCCGAGCAGGGGCTGGCCGCCCGCACCGTCGAGGCCTACAGGAGCGATCTGGATGACTTCGCCCGATTCCTCCGCGGTCGGGGAGTGAGGGATCCGGCGGAAGTCAGCCGGGCGGCTGTCACCCTCTACCTCGTGCACCTCAGGCGCGCCGGACGGTCGCCGGCGACCGTCCGGCGGCGGGCGGCGGCGATCCGCTCCTTCTATCGCTACCTGCTCCGGGAGCAGGTGGTGACCGCAGACCCGACGCTGGATCTGGGCCCGCCCAGGCCGGCGCATCGCCTGCCCCATGTGCTCACCGTGGAGGAAGTGGACCGGCTGCTGGCCGCGCCGGACCCGACCACCCCCGAAGGCCTCCGGGATCGGGCCATGCTGGAACTGATGTACGGCAGCGGCCTGCGCGTCAGCGAACTCATCGGTCTGGACGTCGGCGACGTGGATCTCGAGCGGGAACTGGTGCGCTGCGTGGGGAAAGGCGACAAGACCCGCCTGGTCCCTACGGGGAGCCGCGCCGTGGCCGCCCTGCTGGCCTACCAGCGCCGCGGCCGTCCCCAGCTGACCCGTCGGCGGATGTCGCCGGCGCTGTTCGTGAGCCGCCGCGGCCGTCTGACCCGGCAGGCGTTCTGGCAGATGATCCGCCGTTACGCCCGGGTCGCGGGGATCACCAAGCGCCTGACCCCGCACGTGTTGCGCCACTCCTTTGCCACGCACCTGCTGGAGGGAGGAGCCGATCTGCGCGCGGTGCAGGAGATGCTGGGACACGCCTCGATCGCCACCACCCAGGTCTACACCCACCTGACGCGGGAACGGCTGCGGACCGTGTACGATCGGGCCCATCCCAGGGACGCCATGCGCGTCCCGGTCCGGCGTCGTCCCCTGGGAGGGCAACCGGCGCAGAAGCGGTAGGCGCCGGCCCCCGTGCGGTCGAACCCCACCATCGTGGCGTCCTTTCTCCGCGTCGTGGTCATCGTGCTGGACAGCGCCGGCGTCGGGGAACTGCCCGACGCCGCGCGGTACGGGGACGAGGGCAGCGCCACCCTCCCGCACACCGCCGACGCCGTCGGCGGTCTGCACCTGCCGACTCTGGAGACGCTCGGGCTGGGCCGCATCGTGCCCATCCGCGGTGTCGCCGCGGTGGAGCGTCCCGCCGGAGCCTTCGGGAAGATGCGGGAGATGTCGCCGGGCAAGGACTCCACGACGGGGCACTGGGAACTGATGGGGGTCATCCTGGACCGGCCCTTTCCGACGTATCCGAACGGATTCCCCCCCGAGATCATCGAAGAGTTTGAGCGGAGAATCGGCACCGGGACGCTCGGCAACGTGGCCGCCTCGGGAACCGAGATCATCCAGCGCCTCGGACCGGAGCATGAGCGGACAGGGTACCCCATCGTCTACACCTCTGCGGACAGTGTCTTCCAGGTGGCCGCGCACGAGGCGGTGATCCCCCCCGAGCGGCTCTATGAGATCTGTCGCGTGGCGCGGGCGCTGCTGGTCGGCGCCCATGCCGTCAGCCGGGTCATCGCCCGGCCCTTCGTCGGCAGCGCGGGCCGCTACACGCGCACCGACCGCCGGCGGGACTTCTCCCTGCCGCCGGTCGCGCCCACCGTGCTGGATGTCGCCCGGGAGGCGGGGGTGGAGGTCGTCGGCATCGGGAAGATCCCCGACCTCTTCGCCGGGCGCGGGATCTCCCGCCCCGTTCCGACCCACGACGACCTGGACGGGATCAGGCAGACCGTGCGGGCGATGGAGACCACGCCCCGGGGAATCATCTTCGCCAACCTAGTGGACCTGGACACCCGGTACGGGCACCGCAACGATCCCCAGGGATACGCCCGGAACCTCCAGGTCATCGACGCGGGGTTGGGCGAGGTCCGGGAGCGCCTGGGCGCCGAAGACCTGCTGGTGATCACGGCGGACCACGGCAACGACCCGACCACCCCCAGCACCGACCACTCCCGCGAGTACGCGCCGGTGCTGGCGAGCGGGGCGCAGGTGACCGGCGGGGTGGATCTCGGGGTGCGGGAGACGTTCGCCGATGTGGGCGCGACCGTGGCCGCGGCCCTGGGCCTTCCCTGGTCGGGACCGGGGACCAGCATGCTGGCGGCCATCACCGCGGAAGGAGGCAGGAGAGGCTGATGCTGCGCGAGCGACTGGACGCCGCCGTGTCCTCCATCAGGACACGGGTGCGCACGATCCCGCAGGTGGCGATCATTCTCGGCTCGGGGCTGGGGGCCCTCGCCGAGCAGATCGACGCCGAGGCGCGCCTTCCGTATGCCGAAATTCCCGGATTCCCCCGGTCGACGGTGGAAGGCCATGCCGGCCGGCTGATCCTGGGCACGCTGGAAGGGAAGACGGTAGTGGCCATGCAGGGGCGCGTGCACTTCTACGAGGGGTACACGCTGGCCGAGGTGGTCTTCCCGGTCCGGGTGATGCGCCGTCTGGGTGCCGCCGTGCTGCTGGTGAGCAACGCGGCCGGGGGCATCAACCGCCAGTGGCACCGGGGCGACCTGATGATCATCGCCGACCACATCAACTTCATGGGCAGCAACCCCCTGATCGGTCCCAACGATCCCGAGCTCGGCCCGCGGTTTCCCGACATGTCCCAGGCCTACGACCCGGAGCTGATCGCCCTCGCCGAGCGGGCCGCCCTGGCCGAAGGGATTCCCATCCGCAAGGGCGTCTACGTCGGGGTGCACGGTCCCAGTTACGAGACCCCGGCGGAACTGCGCATGCTGGGGCGGTGGGGGGCGGATGCGGTGGGAATGTCCACGGTGCCGGAGGTGATCGCGGCACGGCACATGGGGATGCGCGTGCTGGGGATCACCGCCATCACCGACATGGCCACCGGGGAGCAGGTGGCCCCGGTCAGCCATGAGGAGGTCATGGCCGCGGCCCGGGAGCTGGAGCCGCGGTTCATCCGTCTGGTCCGGCGGATTCTCCGGGAGATGCAGTGACGGTCCGATGCGCGCCTACGATCTGATCCGGCGCAAGCGCGACGGCGGGACGCTGAGCGCTGAAGAACTGGAGTGGCTGCTCGGCGGCTTCGTCCGCGGCGAGGTCCCGGACTACCAGATGAGCGCCTTCCTGATGGCGGTGTTCTTCCGCGGGATGACGGCGGAGGAGACCGCGGCCTTCACGCTGGCCATGGCCCGCTCGGGCGAGCAGCTCGACCTAAGCGCCATCCGCGGGGTGAAGGTGGACAAGCACAGCACCGGCGGGGTGGGGGACAAAACCTCCCTGGTGCTCGTCCCGTTGGTGGCGGCCTGCGGGGCGCCCGTGGCGAAGCTGTCGGGCCGGGGCCTCGGCCACACCGGCGGCACCCTCGACAAGCTGGAGGCGATCCCGGGATTCCGCACGCAGCTCTCCGGCCAGCAGTTCGTGGCGCAGGTCAACCGTATCGGCTGCGCCATCGCCGGCCAGACGGCGGAGCTGGTGCCGGCGGACAAGAAGCTCTACGCCCTGCGGGATGTGACGGCCACCGTGGACAGCGTGCCGTTGATCGCCAGCAGCGTGATGAGCAAGAAGATCGCCGGCGGCAGCGACGCCATTGTCCTCGACGTCAAGACCGGCTCGGGCGCCTTCATGAAGACCCTGGAGGGGGCGCGGGAACTGGCCCGGACGATGGTGGCGATCGGGCGGCAGGTCGGCCGCCGGACGGTAGCCATCATCAGCGACATGGATCAGCCGCTGGGCTCCGCCGTGGGCAACGCGCTCGAGGTCCGCGAGGCCCTCGACACTCTGCGCGGGGAGGGCCCGCCGGATCTGCGCGAGCTCTGTCTGGTTCTGGGCGCGGAGATGCTGGTTCTGGCCGGCGTCGCCGCGCTGCCGGAGCAGGCCCGCGCCCGGCTGGAGGGGGCGCTGGCCCGCGGCACGGCCCTGGCCAAGTTCCGGGAGATGGTCAAAGCCCAAGGGGGAGATCCGACGGTGGTCGATCACCCGGAGCGGCTGCCCCGGGCTCCGGAGGTGGCGATGGTGCCGGCACCGGAGGCCGGCACCGTGGTGGCCATCGATGCCGAAGCCATCGGGCTGGCGGCGATGCGGTTGGGCGCCGGCCGGGCGACCAAGGACGACGTGATCGATCCGACCGTGGGGATCGTCCTGCGCAAGAAGGTCGGCGATCCGGTGCGGCCGGGGGAGCCCCTGGCCGAAATCCACGCCGGCACCGCGGCCCGGGCGGGCGGGGTCCTGGAAGCGGTGCAGCGCGCCTACACCATCGCCGCCGAGCGCCCTCCCCGCCGGCCGCTGGTGCACGAGGTCGTGGCGTGAGATGCGCATCGTGGTGCCGAACTCGTGCCTGGTCATCCTCTGCGGGCCGGCGGCGTGCGGGAAGTCCACCTTCGCCCGCCGCAACTTCCCCGCCACGGCCGTCGTCTCCTCGGACCACTGCCGGGCGATGATCGCCGACGACGAGCGGGACCTGCGGGTCTCCCCCGACGCCTTCGCCCTCTTCCATCAGATCATCGACCTTCGGCTGCGCTACGGCCGGCTGGCCGTGGCCGACAGCACCGCGCTGCATCCCGCAGCGAGACGGGCACTGCGGCGCATCGCGCGGCGCCGGCAGCGACCGGTGGTGATGATCGTCTTCAACGTCTCCGAGGAGACCTGCCGGCTGTGGGACGGGCGGCGCGAGCGGCAGGTGGGCGCGGCGGTGATCCACCGGCAGTGGCAGATGCTGCAGGAGGCCCTGGCCAGGATCCCCGGCGAAGGGTACGACCAGGTGGTGGTCCTGGGCGAGGACGAGGTGGGCAGGGCGCAGGTGGAGGTGGGGTAGGAGGTCGAGGGGCTGACGGACGGGAGGCGGGCCATGGAGATCAGGCGTGTCGGCGTGGTGGGGTGCGGCTTGATGGGGTCGGGGATCGTCGAAGTCTGCGCCCGCAGCGGCTACGAGGTCGTCGTCCGGGAGGTGGACGACGACCTGCTCCGCACAGGGCTCGGACGGGTCGAGGCCTCGATGCGTCGGGGAGTGGAGCGCGGCAAACTCACCGCCGCCGAGGCCGCGGCGGCGCGGGCGCGGATCACGGGGACGACGAAGCTGGAGGATCTGGGCGACGCCGACCTGGTGATCGAGGCGATCGTGGAACAGATGGCGGCCAAGAAAGCCGTCTTCGCCGAACTCGACCGGCTCTGCCCGCCGCGCACGATCTTCGCCAGCAACACCTCGTCGCTGAGCATCACCGAGATGGCCTCGGCCACAGGGCGTCCGGCCCAGGTGCTGGGGATGCACTTCTTCAACCCTGTGCCCGTGATGAAACTGGTGGAGCTGGTACGGGGGCTGCAGACCTCGGAAGAGACCCTCGCCGTGGGCCGTCGGTTCGCGGAGTCCGTGGGCAAGACGGTCGTGGTGTGCAAGGACAGCCCGGGCTTCATCGTCAACCTGCTCCTGGTTCCCTTCCTGCTCGACGCCGTGCGCGCCCTGGAACTGGGGGTGGCCAGCAAGGAGGACATCGACACCGCGGTCCAGCTGGGCCTGGCCCACCCCATGGGGCCGCTGACGCTGCTGGACTATGTCGGCCTCGACACCACCTACTTCATCGCCGAGGCGATGTTCCAGGAGTTCAAGGACCCGCGCTACGCGGCGCCTCCGCTGCTGAAGCGCATGGTCCTGGCTGGCCTCCACGGCCGCAAGACCGGCCGGGGCTTCTACGACTACGCGCAGGCGTAGCGGCGGCAGGAGGCGCCGCACCGCCGCCCGCCCGGCGCGAGACGGCGTTGACCGTCCGGCCCATCTGCGGTAGGATTATTTCGGTGATTACCGAAATATTGGCCCGGCCGTGGCGGACCTGTTCCAGGCCCTGAGCGATCCAACGCGACGGGAGATCCTGCGTCTGTTGCGGCGGAGGGACATGACGGCGGGGGAGATCGCGGAGCGGTTCCCGCTTGCCCGCTCCACCCTCTCCGGCCACTTCGCCATCCTCAAGCAGGCGGGCCTCATCGTGGCCGAGCGCCGCGGCACGACCATCGTCTACAGCCTCAACGCCTCGGCGCTACAGGAGGCGGCCGCCACGGTCCTGGAGCTGCTGCGGGTGGGACGATGAGACTCTCCTGGAAGAGCGAGCTGCCCCCGGTGCTGCTGCTGGCGGGGATGTTCCTCCTGGCGGCCGTCAGCTGGCCGGCCGCGCCGGACCGGATCCCCGTGCACTGGAACGTCGCCGGGCAGGTCGACCGGTACGGCGGGAAGGTCGAGGGGCTGCTCCTGATCCCGCTCCTCGCCCTCGGGCTCTACCTGCTGCTCCTGGCGCTGCCGTGGATCGACCCGGGTCGGGCGAACTACCCGCACTTTGCCGGCGCCTATCAGACGATCCGGTTGACGCTCGTCGTGTTCCTGGCGTTGGTCTACGGCATCGTCCACCTGTGGATCCGCGGTCGCCAGGTGGCCGTCGGCGCCTGGGTCCCCCTCCTTACCGGCGGCCTGCTGGTCATCTTCGGCAACCTCATGGGGAAGATCCGTCCCAACTGGTTCATCGGGATCCGCACGCCGTGGACGTTGTCCAGCAAGCTGGCCTGGATGCGGACCCATCGCCTGGGAGGCTGGCTCCTCATCGGGCTGGGGCTCCTGCTGATGGCCCTCGCCGTGGTGCGGGCGGTCTGGGCCATCTGGCTGGTGGTCGCGGCCGGCCTCGGATTCACCCTCTGGGCCGTCGTCTACTCCTATCTGGTGTGGCGGACCGATCCGGACAAGGTCCCCCCGGCCGGGACCCTGCCGGCGGAGGAGCCCTAGGCCCCGGTTGAGGTGCGGGGCTGGCGGGAGCGGCGGGGCCGCGAGGGGTTCGAGGCGGCCGTCGGGCGCGCCGCAGTCGGCGACCCTGCGCTGCCGACCGGCGCAAAACCCAGGAGATCTTCGAGGCTCCCCGTGCGCTGGCGTCGGGGAACGAGCACCCCTTCTACAGGAAGGTCGATGCGCACGTCGGCGGGAGCGATCCGGCGCAGGCGCGTCACCAGCCCGCCATCGGTGCCGTCGATGCGGACGTAGGCCACGACCTCCGGCTCCCGCAGCGGCCGTCCCTCCCGGTCCCTGTGGACGACGGTGTAGGTGTGCACCCGTCCCCGCGGTTCCACCTCGCTCCAGGCCGCGCTCAGATCGGCGAAGCACTCCTCGCAGTACAGGCGGGGCGGCAGGTAGGTCCGGCGGCATTCCGCGCAGTGCGTGACGGCCAGGCGACCGGTCCGGCGCAGCGTCTCAAAGAACCGTCGCCCGGCCACTCCGGGCGTGTACCGGAACTGCACCGGCATGGTGCCGTACCACGTTCTGCGCTCCGTGGGGCGCATTACGCCTTCCTCCCTTTCCCCCGGACCGGCTCGAAGTAGAGGATGTCGGTGATGGCGCCCGATCGCTCCCGCGCCGGCTTCCAGACCGCACGCACCGGCATGCCGATCTGCACCTGCCGGTGCACCGCCTCCACCGACGTGCCCCTGAGCCCGCCCAGCAGGTGCAGGAAGCCGACACGGGGAGTCGTGCCGTCGATCTCGATCACCGCGGGCACCTGGGGTTTCCGCAGCGGTTTCATGTCCCAGGTGACGTAGCACACGGAGAAGGTGTTCACCGTACCGGTGGGCGGCAACTCCACCCATTCGTCCATCGGCTTGAAGTCCAGCTCGCAGAAGGCGCGGGGTGGGGTGACCGTCCGCCCGCACCGCCGGCAGCGGACGCCGTAGATCTTGCCCGCCCGCAGTCCGGCCAGGAAGCGGCCGATCGCCTCACCCGTGTCCCAGCCGTACTCCAGTGCCGGCACCCACTCCACCGTGGCCACCGTCTTCTGGAACTCGGCCTCGCTCAGCCCGGTCCCGCGCATCGGCAGCCGCGGAGGGGCATCGATCATCCGCGGGGAGGCCGTCGTCGGCCTTCGCCGGGGGCCCGGCGTCACCGTCCTGGCCATCGCACCCTCCTTCGAGTCAGCTCCTTCAGTGGATCCCCAGCACTGCGACCGTGCCGATCTGCATCAGGTCGCCCCAGGCCTGGGCCACGCCGCGTTCCGGCTTGCCGGGGACCTGGCGTCTTCCGGCTTCGCCGCGCAGCTGCCAGAACAGTTCACACACCTTCATCACGCCCGCCGCGGCGATCGGGTTGCCGACGCCCATCAGCCCGCCGGACGGGCAGACGGGGAGGGGACCGGTGCGCTCGAACCGGCCCTGGGCCAGATCTTCCGGCGCCTGGCCTTTGTCCGCAAGCAACAGCCCCTCCAGGTGGTGCAGTTCCTTGTAGGCGAAGGGATCGTAGGGCTCGGCGATGTGGATCTGTTTGCGGGGCTCGGTCACCCCCGCCATCGCGTAGGCCATGCGCGCCGCCGCCTCGACGTACCGCGGGTAGGCCAGGTCGCGGTTCCCCCAGTACGAGGTATCGAGCGACCAGCCCACGCCCTGGATCCAGACCGGCTTGTCCGTCAGCCGGCGGGCCACCGTCTCGCTGGCCAGCACCAGGGCGGCCGCGCCGTCGCTGACCGGGCTCACCATCAGCCGGTGCACCGGCCAGGCGACGACCTCGGAGGCCAGCACGTCGTTCACGGTGAGGTTCGCGGCCACCTGCGCGGCGGGATGGTCCAGGGCGTTGCGCTTGTTCTTGACGGAGACCAGCGCGATGTCTTCGTTCCGGATCCCGTAGGTTGCCATGTACCGGTGCTGTTCGAGGGCGAAGATCCAGAGGAGATTCGGTCCCAGCGGCCGCTCGATGGTGTGGTCGAAGATGGTCAGGAAGGCGCCCTGGGGGTGGGGCTGGCAGCTGCTCATCTTCTCCTCGCCGATGACCAGCACGAGGTCGAACAGCCCCGAGGCCACCAGCGTCCAGCCGCTGATGAGGCCGAAGACGCCCGAGCCGCCGCCCACGTAGGTCCGCATGTAGGGCTTCCCCGCGCCCCCCGCGCCGTCCAGCAGCCATTCCCCTTTCATGTGCACGCCGTCGAAGGCGTCCGGCGCGGTGACCATCACCACCGCCTCGATCTCCCGCCGCTTCACCCCGGCTGTCTCCAGCGCCTGGGAGGCGGCATAGTAGGACAGTTCCTTGCCGGTCTCCAGGGCCCGGCGGACGAACAGGCTCATCCCCGCGCCGACCACCGCGACCCGGCGCCGGGGTTTGCCGAGCAGAGGTGCCTCCGTGGCCCTCACCTCCCTGAGCGCTACGCCCAATTACGCCGCGGCCAGCACCAGTGCGCCGCCGGTCTGGGTGGGCACCCCGCGCCAGGACAGGACCAGGCCGAGGGTGGCCCCGCGCACCTGCTGGCGTCCGGCCTCCCCGCGAATTTGCCGCACGGCTTCGGCGGTCCGGTACAACGCCGTGGCGTCGAAGCAGTACCCCATTCCCAGGCTTCCCCCGGAGGGGTTGACCGGCAGCGCGCCGCCACGCCCGGTCTCGCCGGCCAGTGTCATGCGCCCCGCGCCGCCCCGGGGAGCCAGGCGCGCGGCCTCCATGTGCTGGAGCTCCTTGTAGGCGTAGGTGTCGTCGATCTCGGCGAACCGGATCTCGTTGGCCGGGTCGGTCACCCCCGCCATGGCGTAGGCCTTCTCCGCCGCCGCCGCCGCGTAGGATGCCGCTCCCCAGGGACGGGTGCCGAGCCAGGGGCTCCCCGAGATCCAGCCGACGCCGCGGAGCCAGACCGGCCGCGGCGCCCGCCTGGCCGCCTCTGCGGACCCCAGCACCAGGACCACGGCGCCGTCGGCGTAGGCGCTGATCTCCAGCGCCCGCAGCGGCTCGCAGAGGGGATCGGAGGCCAGCACGTCGTCCGCCGCCAGCATCGCGCCGAAGGCCGCCGCCTGATTCCCCAGCGCATTCCGGCGGTTCTTGACCACGACCTGGGCCACCGCCTCTTCGGTGGTCCCGGTCTCGTGGAGGAAGCGCCGCATCTCGAGACCCGCCACGTAGTGGGGATAGACCTGCAGCGGCCGCTCGTAGAGGGGATCGAAGGCCATCTCCAGCACGGCCTCGTGACGGAGGATGTTGCTGGACTTGCAGTGCGCTTCCACCGCCACCAGATCGGCGATCCCGCTGCGGATGAGCATGAAGGCGGTGGCCACGCCCTGCAGCCCGTCGCCGGCGACGGTCTGCACCGGCCGAAGGACGGCGCCGAGCTGATCGGGGGTGTACTCGTCGGTGATGCTCGTGCCCTCGTGGAGATCCTCGGCCACGCTGATGAAGCTGTCGATGTCCCGATGGGTGACCCCCGCGTCGGCGTAGGCCCGCGCCGCCGCGGCGAAGACCATCTCCCGGTAGGACTGGTCGGGGCTCAGCGTCCGGAGCGGGGTGGAGCCGATGCCCACAATGGCCACATGATCGCTCATCGTCGACGGCTCCTTGGGGAAGCGGTGCGCGGGGCCGATCCGTTCCGCTGTGGTGATTCCTCCGGGCTCTCCTCGACTCCTGCCCGCGGAAGACGTCCTGCCGCCGAGGCCTGTGACGGCAGACCGAGCAGGGCCCCCCGCCCTGATCAAGAATGTAGACCGCGGTGGATTTCCGTCTCTCCGACGAACACCGCGTCGTGCAGGCCGCGGCGGCGGACTTTGCCGCGCGCGAGATCCTGCCGGTGGCCGCGCAGCTCGACCACTCCGGCGAGTTTCCCGCAGAGGTGATCCGCAAGGCGGCGGACGCCGGGTGGCTGGGCATGACCGTTCCGGAGACCTACGGCGGCGCCGGACTGGACACCGTGTCCTACGTCATCGCCCAGGAGGAGCTGGCCCGGGCGTCGGCCGGCGTGCAGACCATCATCACCGTGAATAACTCGCTGGTGTGCGATCCCATCGTGAGGTTCGGGACCGAGGAGCAGCGGCGTCGCTACCTCCCCGACCTGGCCTCGGGACGGAAGCTGGGCTGCTACTGTTTGACCGAGCCCTCCAGCGGATCGGACGCCATGTCGCTGCGGACCGAGGCGCGGCTCGTGGACGGGGACACCTGGCTGCTGCGCGGCACCAAGATCTTCGTCACCAACGCGGTGGAAGCCGAGGTCTGCATCGTCTACGCCCGCTCCGGTCCGGAGCCCGGGGCCCGAGGACTGTCGGCCTTCATCGTCGAGAAGACCTTTCCCGGGGTCCGTGTCGGGAAGGTGGAGAAGAAGCTGGGGATCACCTGTTCCTCCACCGCCGAGATCATCCTGGACGACGCCCGCGTACCCGCGGAGAACCTGCTGGGCGAACCCGGCCAGGGAGGTCGGATCGCCCTGGCCACCCTGGACGGGGGCCGCCTGGGGATCGCCGCCCAGGCGGTGGGCATCGCCCGGGCGGCGTTGGAGGCGTCCCGGACCTACGCCCGCGAGCGGAGGCAGTTCGGCCGGCCCATCGGCGAGTTCCAGGCCGTGCAGTGGATGCTGGCCGACATGGCCACGCGCATCGAGGCGGCCCGCCTGCTGATGTATCGCGCCGCCTGGTTGCGCGACCAGGGGCGCCCCCACACCAGGGAAGCCTCGATGGCCAAGCTCTTCGCCAGTGAGACGGCGATGTGGGCAGCGCACAAGGCGGTGCAGATCCACGGCGGATACGGCTACATCTGGGATTATCCCGCGGAGCGCTATTTCCGCGACGCGAAGATCACCGAGATCTACGAGGGAACGTCGGAGATCCAGCGCCTGGTGATTGCCCGCCAGGTGCTGGGAGGGCGACACTAGGGCCGGAGGGCGTGTGCACACGATCGTCTGTCTCAAACAGGTGGTGGATCCCGAACTCCCGCCGTGGGACTTTGGCATCGACCCGGCGACGAAGCGGCAGGTGCGGACCGGCAAGCCGCTGGTCATCTCCACCTACGACGAGAACGCGCTGGAGCTGGCCCTGCAGCTCAAGGAGCGGGTCGGGGGGAAGGTGACGGCGTTGACCATCGGTCCGGCCGGCGAGGTAAAGGACGCCGTCCGCCTGGCGCTGGCCATGGGCGCGGACGAGGCCGTGGTGGTGGACGACGCCGACGCGCCCCTGGCGCTGGCGGCCGACAAGGCGCAGGTCCTGGCCGCCGCGATCGGACGCCTCGGATCCTTCGACCTCGTCCTGACGGGCTGCGAGTCCGCCGACTGGGTGGAGCGCGCCGTGGCCCCCTTTCTGGCCGAGGCGCTGGAGGCGGCGTGCGTCACCTTCGTGACCCGGGCCGAGGTCCGCGAGGGCGGCCTCACGGTGCGCCGGACCTCGGACGAAGGATTTCACGTCGTCGATGTCCGGCTGCCCGCCGTCCTGTCCGTGACCAGCGACGAGTCGCTCCGGCCACGGCTGCCTAAGGTCAAGGACATCATGGGGGCGATGCGCAAGCCGGTGCAGACCTGGACGCGGGCGGAGTTGGGCGCGGCGGCCGGGGCGACGGGGGTGGAGGTGCGGGAGGTGGCCGTGCCCCAGCGCACGACCAAGTGCGAATTCATCGAGGGAGATCCCGCCCAGCAGGCCGAGGCGCTGGTGAGCCGGCTGCGGGCCCTCAAGATCATCTGAGGAGCGAGAGACGATGCCCGGCATCTTCATCGTGGCCACTGCCCTGGAGGGCAGCCTGGGCCGGTCGGGTCTTGAACTCGTCGGCGGCGCCCGCACGCTCGCCCGGCCGCTCGACCTGGAGGTCTCGGCGGCCGTGCTCGGCCACGGGGCGCACCTGGCCGACGCCGTCGACGAGCTCCACGCCCACGGGGTGGGCAAGGTGTATCGCTGCGACCATCCCGCTCTCACCGCCGGGCAGAGTGAGGCGGTTCTGGCCGCGGTGGATCCCCTGGTCGGGCGGGAGCGCCCGGATATCGTTCTGGTCTCGGCCGACACGGTGGGACGGGAGGTGGCCCCGCGTCTGGCCTACCGCCACCGGGCGGCCCTGGCCACGGAGGTGACGGCGCTGGACGTGGACGGAACAGTGATCCTCGCCCGGCGGCAGGTCTATGCCGGCCGGGCCATCGCCACGCTGGCCATCACCTCGAGGCCGGCGGTCATCGCGGTCAAGCCGCGGGCGCTGGACGTGCCCGAGCGTGCCCCGGTCCGAGGGACCGTGGAAGAGGTCTCTGCGAACATCCCCTCGGAGCTGCGCCTGCAGGTCCGGGAGATCCACAGCGAGCGCGCCGAGGTCAGCCTGGACGACGCCGCGGTGGTGGTGGGCGGCGGCCGCGGGATCGGCGGCCCTGAGGGCTTCAAACTGCTGGCCGAACTGGCCAGGGTGTTGGGCGGCGCCGTGGGCGCCTCGCGTCCGCCGGCGGACGAGGGGTGGGTGCCCATCACCTGGCAGATCGGCCAGACGGGGAAGTCCATTCGGCCGAATCTCTACCTGGCCGTGGGCATCTCCGGGGCGGCGCAGCATGTGGCGGGTGTCTCGGGCGCCCGCACCATCGTCGCCATCAACAAAGATCCGGAGGCCCCGATCTTCTCGCTGGCCCACTTCGGCCTGGTGGGCGACTACCGGCAGATCGTGCCGGCCCTCATCGCACGCCTCAAGGACGCCGCGGGCACCTAGGGGATGGACATCACCTGGCTGCGCGGTCTGGCCGCCCTGCTGCTGCTCGCGCTGGCCGGGGGGATCGCCGGCCGCAAACTGTGGTTCGTCTACCGCCTGATCCGCCTGGGCCACGGGCCGGTGCCGCTGGCACCCCTCTCCCGGGGCCTGCGGCATCTGCTCGTCCAGGTGGTGGGACACACCAAGGTCTTCCGCCGCTTTACCTCGGGGCTGCTCCACCTGTTCATCTTCTGGGGGTTCCTGGTGCTGCTGACCACGATCCTGCAGGCCTTCGGGGAGGCCTTCGTCCCGGGCTGGACGCTGCCGGTGGTCGGCGAGGCGGCCTGGCTGGTCGCGCTCCAGGACCTCTTCATCGTCCTGGTCCTGGTCGGAATCCTCCTCGCCCTCTACCTGCGGCTGGTCGTCCGCCCGTGGCGGCTGCAGACCCAGGATCAGTTCGGCGCCTACCTCATCCTGGGGTTGATCACCGGCATCATGACCACTCTGCTGCTGACCCGGGCGGCCGGCATCGCCCTGGGCCGTGCCGGGTGGGCGCAGGCGGCCTTCGCCTCGCGCGCCGTCGCCGGGGGGCTCGACACCCTGCCGGAGGCCGCCGCCCGGGGGATCTTCGAAGTCGCCTGGTGGGTGCATCTGGGCCTCATCCTCTACTTCCTGACCTGGATTCCCGAGGGCAAGCACCTGCACCTCATCACGCTGATCCCCAACGTCCTGCTGCAACGGGCCCGCCCGCGCGGGGCGCTGGCGCTCCTCGACATCGAAGGGGCCCATCGTCTGGGTGCGTCGCGCGCCGAGCACTTCACCTGGAAGGACAACCTGGATGCCTTCGCCTGCATGGAGTGCGGCCGGTGCACGGAAGTCTGCCCGGCCAACAACACCGGCAAGGAATTGGATCCCCGCCGGCTTCATACTGATCTGAGGAAGCAGTTGACGGCGGTCGGAGCGCAGTTGTTGGCCGGGCGGTCATCTGACGACGTCGCCCGACCTCCTCTGGTAGGCGAGGTCTTTTCTGAGGCCTTCCTCTGGCAGTGCCTCTCCTGCGGCGCCTGCGTCGAGGAGTGTCCCGCAGACAACGATCACATCGACAAGATCGTGGAGATGCGGCGGTACCTGGTGATGGAGGAAGCCCGCCTGCCGGAGCCGATGACGCAGGCGCTGCGCAGCCTGGAGGCGCGCGGCCACCCCTTCCGCGGGGCGGCCGTGACCCGGACCGCCTGGACCGCAGGGGCGGAGGTGGCGCGGTTCGACCTGGGCGGCCGGGCGGAGTGGCTGCTCTGGGTGGGCTGCGCCGCCGCGCTCAACGAGGGCAACCACGCCTCGCTGCGGGCCCTGGTGGGGTTGTTGCGCGCGGCCGGGGTCGAGGTGGGCATCCTGGGCGAGGAGGAGACGTGCACCGGCGATCCGGCGCGCCGGATCGGCCACGAGTACCTGTTCCAGACCCTGGCCCGGCAGAACATCGCCACCCTGGCCCGCCACGGCGTGACGCGCATCGTCACCCCCTGTCCCCACTGCTACAATACATTGAAGAACGAGTATCCGGCCCTGGGCGGCCGGTACGAGGTGTGGCACCATACGCAGCTCCTGGCCCGCTTCATCGACGAAGGGAAACTCCGTCCGGCGCGGGGCCTGGCGCAGCGGATCACCTTTCACGATCCCTGTTACCTGGGACGCCACAACGGCGAGTACGCGGCGCCGCGGCGGATTCTGGACGCCATCCCGCAGGTGCGCCGCGTGGAGATGGCCCGGTGTCGCGACCGGGCCTTCTGCTGCGGGGCGGGGGGCGGTCTGTACTGGCACGAGGACCGCGCGGGCGAGCGGGTGAGCCACGTGCGCAGCCGGCACATCGCGGCCACCGGCGCCGACATCGTCGCCACGGCCTGTCCCTTCTGCGCCCTGATGCTGGAGGATGCCGGGAAGGCCACCGACGCCAGGGCGCATCCAATGGATGTGGCCGAACTCCTCCTGCGGGGCACGACCGGAGGGTGAGAAGGTGAGCGATCAGGAGCAGTCCGAGGAACGGTTGCCGCGCTTCACGACGATCTCCGGCCTGGAGATCGACCGGGTCTACGGCCCGGCGCACACCGCGCGCCTGGACTACGCCCGGGATCTGGGCGATCCGGGGGAGTACCCCTTCACCCGCGGGATCCACCCCACGATGTACCGCGGCCGCCTGTGGACGATGCGGCAGTTCGCCGGTTTCGGCTCGGCCGAAGACAGCAACCGCCGCTTCCACTACCTCCTGGAGCAGGGCCAGACCGGGCTATCCGTGGCCTTCGACATGCCCACGCTGATGGGGTACGACTCCGACCATCCCCGGGCCCTGGGCGAGGTCGGCCGGGAGGGCGTGGCCATCGACACCGTGGAGGACATGAAGGTACTCCTGCGGGACCTGCCCCTGAACCGCGTCACCACCTCGATGACGATCAACGCCCCGGCCAACGTGCTGCTGGCGATGTACCTCGTGGCCGCGGAGGAGGCCGGGTTCCTCTGGCCGGAGCTGGGCGGGACGACCCAGACGGACATGCTCAAAGAGTTCATCGCCCAGAAGGAGTGGATCGTCCCGCCCCGGCCCAGCATGCGCTTCATCCAGGACATGCTGGTTTTCGGCACACGGGAACTGCCGCGCTGGAATGTGATCAGCATCAGCGGCTACCACATTCGCGAGGCGGGCGCCACCGCGGTGCAGGAGCTGGCCTTCACGCTGGCCGACGGGATCGCCTACGTGCAGGCGGGGATCGAGGCGGGGCTGGACGTGGACGCCTTCGCCCCGCGGCTGAGTTTCTTCTTCGACTGCCACAACGACTTCTTCGAGGAGATCGCCAAGTTCCGCGCCGCCCGGCGGATGTGGGCGCGGATCATGCGGGAGCGGTTCGGGGCGACGCGGCCGCGGTCGTGGTGGCTGCGGTTCCACACCCAGACCGCGGGGGTGTCGCTCACCGCCCAGCAGCCGCTGAACAACATCGTGCGGGTAACCCTCCAGGCGCTGGCCGCAGTGCTCGGCGGCACGCAGTCCCTGCACACCAACTCCATGGACGAGACCTACGCCCTGCCGACGGAGGAGGCGGTGCGGGTCGCCCTGCGCACCCAGCAGATCATCGCCCACGAGAGCGGGGTCACCAACACCGTGGACCCCCTGGGCGGGTCGTACTTCGTGGAGGCGCTCACCGACCGGATGGAAGAGGAAGCCGGCGCGTACCTGCGCCGGATCGACGACCTGGGCGGGATGGTGCGCGCCGTGGAGCTGGGCTTTCCCCAGCGCGAGATCGCCGAGGCGAGCTTCCGCTTTCAGCAGGCCCTGGAGCGCAAGGAGAAGATCATCGTCGGGGTCAACGACTTTGTCATCCCCGAAGAGACGCCGATCCCCATCCTGCGCATCGACCCGGAGGTGGAGCGGATCCAGATCGACCGCCTGCGCCGGGTCCGGGCGGAACGGGACGGCGCTGCGGTGCGCCGGGCCCTGGACCGGCTGAAGCGGGCCATCGAGTCCGGCGAGAACACCATGTACCCGATCGTGGAGGCGGTGCGCGCCCGGGCCAGTATCGGCGAGATCTGCGACGTCTATCGTGCCGTGTACGGGGAGTACCGCGAGCCGGCGATCATCTGATGGCCGAGAAGATCCGCATCATCATCGCCAAGCCCGGGCTGGACGGTCACGACCGCGGCGCCAAGGTAGTGGCGCGGGCCTTGCGCGACGCCGGCTTTGAAGTGATCTACACCGGGCTCCACCAGACGCCGGAGATGATCGTCAACGCGGCCATCCAGGAAGACGCCGACGCCATCGGCCTCTCCATCCTCTCCGGCGCCCACATGACCCTGTTTCCCCGCGTCGTGGCCCTGCTCAGAGAACGGGGGGCCGGAGACATCGTCGTCTTCGGCGGCGGGATCATCCCCGAAGAGGACATCCCGGCGCTGCGGGCGGCCGGCGTGGCCGAGATCTTCACCCCCGGCACGTCGCTGGAGACCATCGTGCGCTGGGTGCGGGAGCACGTGCGGCCGCGGGGCGTGCGGGCCTGACCCGGCATGCGCGCTGGTCCCCTCCGCGCCGGCGAGCCGGTACTCCTCATCGACCGCAAGGCCCGGCGGTATCTGATCACCCTGAAGGGCGGCGGCAGCAGCGACCTGCGCGGCGGCAGGCTTCCCCACGACGACCTCATCGGCACCACGGAGGGCCGCTACGTCGTCTCCACCCGGGGCGAGCGGTTCCTGCTGGTGCGCCCCACGCTCGCCGACTTCGTCCTGGAGATGCCGCGGGGCGCGCAGGTGATCTACCCCAAGGATCTCAGCGTGATCCTGCTGGCGGCGGACATCTACCCCGGCGCGACCGTGCTGGAAGCGGGCACCGGCTCGGGGGCCCTGACGATGGCGCTGCTGCGGGCCGTGGGGGCGGACGGGCGGGTCTACTCCTACGAGGTGCGCGAGGAGTTCGCCCGGACGGCCCGGCGGAACATCGAGCAGTACCTGGGGCCGGCGCCCCAGCTGGTGATGCGGACCCAGGATATCTATGAGGGCATTGTGGACCGTCCGCTGGACCGGATCGTCCTTGACGTCCCCGAGCCCTGGCGCGCCGTGCCCCACGCGGCCGGCGCGCTGCGCGAGGGGGGGATCTTCCTCTCGTACCTGCCGACGGTACCGCAGGTGATGGAGCTGGTCCGGACCCTGCGGGCCGCCCGGGTCTTCGCCCTGATCGAGACCACCGAGACCCTGCTGCGTCCCTGGAACATCGACGGAGCCAGCGTCCGCCCGGCCCACCGCATGGTCGGGCACACGGCCTTCATCACCACCGCCCGCCGGATCCGTCCCGCGGCGGAGGGCCCGGTCTCAGCGGAGGGGCCAGAGGAGGGGGATGAGGAGCAGGCTGAGGCCCCCGAGCAGTAAGGCGAGCGGCAGGCCGAGCCGCACGTAATCGGCCAGCCGATAGCCTCCCGGTCCCATCACCAGCAGGTTCACCGGATTGCTGATGGGCGTGAAGGTGGTTCCGGTGGCGGCGATCACCGCCATGACGAAGGCGTGGGGGTTGCCGCCGGTGGTGGAGGCGATCTGCACGGCGACAGGCGCCAGGAGCACGGTCGCCGCCACCGACGGCATCACCTGGTTGGCGACGATGCCGACGGCGAGCAGGACGACCAGGGCGGGGAGGGTCCCGCCCCCCACCGCAGCCAGGACGCCTCTGACGATCTGGTCGGCGGCTCCCGTGGCGGTGAGGGCGGTGCTGAAGGGAAGCATGGCGCCGATGAAGACCAGCGACCGCCAGTCCACGAACTGGTAGACCTCTTCCGCCGAGAGGCAGCCCGCCACCACCACCACGGCTGCGGTGAGCGCGGCGACGGCGATCTCCACCCCGGCGGTGCCGAGCAGGATCATCAGCAGGAGGGCCCCGACGGCCCACGGCGCCCGGGCCGGTCGCGGCGGCAGGGTCTCCTCCGGTTCCAGGACCAGGAAGTCGGGGTCGTTGCCGAGCAGGCGGAGCCGATCGCGGCGTCCCTGGACCAGCAACGCGTCTCCCAGCTGCACGGGCAGGTCCACCAGTCCGGTTCGCCTGGGCCGCCCCTCGCGCCAGATGGCCAGCACGTTGACCCCGTACTTCTCTCGAAAGTCCACCTCGCGCAGCGTCTTGCCCACCAGGGAGCTGCGCGGCGCGAGAATCACCTCCACCACCCGCACCTCCGGCGACTCCAGTCCGTCGACTTCGACGGAGTCGCGCTCCCGGACGTCGTCCCTGCTGAGGCGGCCGGAGCGCAGGAGATCATCGAGGCGCCCCTGGACGAGCAGGAGGTCCCCGGGCAGCACCCGGTCCTGCGGGGAGGGCGCGACGACCCGCCGGCGGTGTCGGGTGATACTCAGCACCGTCACACCCCAGGCCGAGCCCAGCGCCGCCTCCTCCAGCGTCCTGCCGGCGAGCGGCGAGTTCGGCGCTACGCAGATCTCGAAGAGACGCTCCCCGAGCCGGTACAGTTCACTCCACTTCCGCCGCCGGCGGTACTCCGCCGGAGCCGCGGATGGGAGCCACCGCCGTCCGATCAGCGCGATGAAGGCCAGTCCGGCGAGCAGGAACGGTCCCCCGATGGGCAGGAGCTCGAAGAAGCCCAGCGGGCGCAGGCCGTGGTCCGCCAGGATCCTGCTGGCAATGAGGTTGCTCGGTCCCGCGATCAAGGTGAGGTTGCCGCCCAATCGGGTGCCCAGAGCCAGCGGTAGGAGCAACCTCGACGGGCTCACCCCGGCCTCGCGCGCCGCGGCCATCGCCGCCGGCAGCAGAACGGCCATGGCGCCGATGCTGTTCATGACGCCCGAGAGCAGGCCGGCCACGCCGCCAAGGGAGAGAATGAGGAGGACCTCGCTGGCTCCGGCCAGGCGCACCAGGCGGCGGCCCAGGGCGGAGGCGACTCCGGTCCGTTCCAGAGCGGCGCTCACCACGAAGACGGCGCCGACGGCCACCAGGACAGGAGACCCGAACCCGGCGAACGCAGCACGGGGGTCGAGGACGCGGAAGAGGATCAGGGCGAGCAGGGCGAGGACGGCGACGGCGTCGGGCCGCCACCGACCCGCGGCGAAGGCCGCAATGGCGGCGGCCAGGGCGCCGACGGTGAGATACCCCGCCGAGGTCACTGCGCGCTAGAGGCGTTCCACGGCCAGCGCCACCGCCTCTCCGCCGGCGAGACAGATCGAGGCCACCCCCCGCCGCGCCTCATGCCGCGCCATGGCGTACAGCAGCGTGGTCAGGATCCGCGCCCCGCTGGCCCCGATGGGATGACCGAGGGCCACCGCGCCGCCGTGGACGTTCACCCGCTCATAGGGCAGCCCGAGGTCGCGGCACACCCCGATGACCACCGCGGCGAAGGCCTCGTTGATCTCGAAGAGGTCGACGTCGCTTATCGACCAGCCGATCTTCTCCAGCAGCTTCCGCGTGGCGTGGGCCGGCGCGATGGTGAACCACTCCGGAGCCAGCGCCGCGCCGGCCTGGCCCACGATGCGGGCCATCGGGCGGAGGCCTCTGGTCCTGGCCACGTCGGTGGCAGCCACGACCACGGCCGCGGCTCCGTCACTGATGCTGCTGGCGTTCGCCGCGGTGACGGTCCCGCCTTCCTCGAAGGCGGGCCGCAGCTGCGCGATCTTCTCGAACTTCACCCGGCGCGGTTCCTCGTCTTCGGCGACGACCGCCGGTTCGCCCTGGCCCGGCGCCCCCTCGACCCTGACCAGTTCGTCGGCGAAGGCGCCGGAGTCCATCGCGGCGATGGCGCGCGAGTAGCTGAGGCGGGCGAAGTCGTCCTGCTCCTGCCGCGAGATGCGATACTCGCGGGCCAACAGCTCCGCGCAGTTGCCCATGTGGATGTTCCGGTAGACGTCGACGAGCCCGTCCCGCAGAATGACGTCGGTGACCGTCCCGTCACCGAGGCGGTATCCGGATCGCGCTTTGGACAGGAGGTAGGGCGCGGCGCTCATATTCTCCATCCCGCCGGCCACCGCGAGGTCGGCGTCACCCACGGCAATGGCTTGATGGGCGAGCATCACCGCTTTCAGGCCCGAGCCACACATCTTGTTCACCGTAGTCGCGGGGACGGAGTGGGGCAGTCCGGCGAACAGCGCGGCCTGGCGGGCGGGCGCCTGGCCGAGCCCGGCGCTCAAGACATTGCCCATGATGACCTCGTCCACATCGGCCGGGGTCAGACCCGCGCGCCGCACCGCTTCGGCGATGGCGATGCTGCCGAGCCGGGGGGCGGGAATGCCGGCCAGCCCGCCCAGGAATCGTCCCACCGGAGTCCGCACCGCGCTCAGGATCACGACGTCGCGCATAGGAGCACCTCGTCTGTTCCAGTGTACTGCGCGCTCCGGCACAGCGGCAATCGTGCGCCGGCCCGTCCCCTGGCCGCGGCCGCGCCCGCCGCGTTGACACCTCCGCGGCGGGGCTGGTAGACTCGGCGCGATGCGCACCGTTCCGCCCCACGGCTTTCCGGTCAACGCCGCGGGCCATCTCACCGTGGGCGGCGTGGACGCGCTGGAGCTGGCCGGGGAGTACGGGACCCCCCTGCACGTCCTCGACGAAGATCGCCTGCGCGCCAACTGCCGCGAGTACCGGGACCTGCTGAGACAGGCCTATCCCCGCAGCCGCGTGGTCTTCGCCTCCAAGGCGTTGTGCGTGGGCGCGACCTGTCAGATCGCCCATCAGGAAGGCCTGGGGATCGACGTGGCCTCCGGCGGCGAGCTCTACACGGCGCGGCGCGCCGGCATTCCCGCCGAGGACCTGGTCTTCCACGGCAACAACAAGACGCCGGAGGAGATCAGCTACGCCCTGCGGGAGCGGGTCGGCCGGTTCGTCGTGGACAATGAGGACGAGCTGAGCCTGCTGGACGAGCTCACGGCCAGGACGGGGACCACGGCCGACATCCTGCTGCGGATCACCCCGGGGATCGAGCCGCACACCCACCGGGCCGTCCAGACCGGCGGAGTGGACTCCAAGTTCGGCTTCGCCCTGGCCGACGGGGCGGCCGACCGGGCCGCCGCGCGGGCGGCCGCCCTGGACCGCGTGCGGCTGCGGGGCCTGCACGCGCACGTCGGCTCGCAGGTGTGCGATCTGGAGCCGTTCCGTCTGGAGGCCGCGGCATTGGTGGAGTTTGCCGCGCGTCTGCGGGATGCCCTGGCCATCGCCGTGGAAGAACTCAACCTGGGCGGCGGGCTGGGCATCCGGTACCTCTCCAGCGATGAGCCGCCGTCCAAGGCGGCCTATATCCGCACTCTGGTGGACACCGTGCGGGCGAAGGTCGAGGCGCACCGTCTGACCCCGCCGACGCTCTACATCGAACCCGGTCGCTCCATCGTGGGAGACGCCGGAGTGACCCTGTATCGGGTGGGCGGGGTCAAGACAATCCCGGGCGTCCGCACCTATGTGACGGTGGACGGGGGGATGTACGAGAATCCGCGTCCCGCCCTCTACGGGGCGCGGTACGAGGCGGTCCTGGCCGCCCAGCCCCTGGCCGGGCCGGTGCAGACCGTGGCCCTGGCCGGACGGTGCTGCGAGTCCGGCGACGTCCTGATCTGGGAGGCCCGCCTGCCCGAAGTGCGCCGGGGCGACATCCTGGCCGTGTTCAGCACCGGCGCCTACCACTACTCCATGGCCAGCAACTACAACCGCTTCCCGCGCCCGGCGGTGGTCCTGGCCGGGGGCGGCCGGGCACGGGTCATCGTGGAACGGGAGGACTACGACGACCTGGTCCGCAAGGACGTTCTCCTCTAGTCCCCGAAGCAGTCCGGCGTGATGCGCCCACTCGGCCTCGCCGATCTCTTGCCCGTGCTGGTGGCGCTGGTCGTCGCGGCGACGGTGCACGAGTTCGCCCACGCCTTTGTCGCCGACCGGCTCGGTGATCCCACGCCGAGGAGCCGGGGCCGGCTCACCCTGAACCCTCTGGCGCACCTCGATCCGGTCGGATCCCTGATGATCCTGCTGTTCCGCTTCGGCTGGGCCAAGCCGGTGGAGATCAACCCGGCGCGCTTCCGTGACCCGCGCCGCGGCACGATCCTGGTGGCCGTGGCAGGCCCGCTGGCCAACGTGACCCTGCTCTTCGTGCTGGGCGTCCCCTACAAAGCCGGGCTGATGGATCCGGGGGGCACGGTCTTCGACCCTTTCCTCCTGACGACGATCTGGATCAACGCCATGCTGGCCGTCTTCAACCTCATCCCCGTCCCGCCCCTGGACGGCTCGAAGATCGTCCTGGGACTGCTGCCCCCGGCCTGGGCCGCGCGCTACGCCCGGCTGCACCCCCTCGGCGTGCTGGTGCTGCTGGCGCTGGTGCTGACCAACGCGGTGGCAGGGGTCGTGCTGGTGCCCATGCGCTGGTTGATGGCGCAGGCCACCGGCGGAGGGATCTTCTGATGCCGGGTTACACCGTCACCCTGCCGCAGTTTACCGGCCCGCTGGAGCTGCTGCTCACCCTCGCCCAGCAGGGGCAGGTGGACCTGCGCGAGATCCCGCTGGGCCAGATTGCCGAAGACTATATCGCCGCATCCGGGGCGGCCATCGACCTGGAGGAAGCGACCGAGGTCCTGTGGATGCTGGCGGCGATGATCGAGATGAAGTCTCGCCTGCTGGTCCCCAAGGACGAAGCACCGGTGGAACCCCTCGAGACCGAAGCGCCTCCCTCCGATCTGGAAGAGCGGTTGGAGGGGCAACTGCAGGAGTACCGGGCGTTCAAGGAAGTGACGACCGCGCTGCGCGCGCTGGAAGAGTATCAGCGGAAGGTCTTCGCCCGCCCCCGGGAGGGGGAGGCCGGAGAGGTCCTCCTCGAGGGCGTCACCGTGGACGATCTGTTCCGCGCCTTCCAGCAGGTCCTGGAGCGCGCCCGGGAGCAGGTCGGCGAGATCCCGGCGGAGGAGATCAAGGTCGCCGACCGGATGGACGCCATCCTGGACCGTCTGGCGCAGCGGCCCGACGGCGTGGCGTTCGCCGAACTCTTCGGAGAGCGCGCCGGGACCCTGGAAGTCATCGTCACCTTTCTCGCGCTGCTCGAGCTGATCAAGCAGCGGCGCGTGAGGGTCCAGCAACCCAGGCCCTTTGCGCCGATCCGGCTGGCGCTGGTCACGCCATGAGGGTGGAACAGGAGGGAGCGGCCACGACCGACGAGGGGGCGTCCCCGTCCACCGTGCCCGGGGCGGAGGACCGCCGCCACCTGAAAGGTGCGGCCGAGTGTGTGCTGCTGGTGGCCGCGGGTCCGGTGACCCCGCAGCAGCTGGCGGAGACGCTGGGCGTGCCGGTCGATGTGGCCGTCGATGCCGTGCAGGAGCTCGCGGCCGATTATGCCGGTCGCGGGCTCCAGATCCAGAACGTGGCGGGGGGCTTCCAGCTCTGCACCCGGCCGGAGTTCGCGGAGTACGTCCAGCGCTTCCTGCGACTGGACTTCCAGGAGCCCCTGTCGCAGGCGGCGCTGGAGACTCTGGCCATCGTCGCCTACCGTCAGCCGGTCACCCGCGGCGAGATCGAACTCGTCCGGGGCGTGCGCAGCGAGCATGTGCTGGAGCGCCTCGTGGCGCGCCGCCTCATCCGTGAGGTGGGACGCAAACCGACGGTCGGCCGCCCCATCCTCTACGGCACCACGGAGGGGTTCCTGCGTCACTTCGGCCTGCGGGACCTGTCCGACCTCCCCCCGCTTCGGGGCAACGACCCCCGGGCCATGCTATCCGGTCGGACCGACCGCGCCGAGGATGAGGAGACGCCCCCCGCGCACACCGGGCCCGCCTGATGCCGCTTCGCCTGGTCCTGACGGCCACGACCGTGTCCCTCGTCTTCGGCGCGCCGGTCTCGACGTTCGCGGAAGGGGTCGCGCCGGCGGCGGGGGCGGCTCCGCCCGTCCTGGCCGCATCCGCCGCCGTCCTGCTCGACGGTGCCCAGGGACGGGTGCTGTACGCCCTGGCTCCCGAACTCCGGCATCCTCCCGCCAGCACGACCAAGATGCTGACGGCGCTGCTCGTGGCCGAGTCCCTGACCCCCGCGACGCCCGTGACCATCAGCCCGCGCGCCGCGGCCGAACGTTCCGGGGCGGCGATCGGACTGGAGGCGGGCGAACGCTGGTCCGCCGACGAGTTGATGCGCGCCATGCTCATGCACTCCGCCAACGACGCCGCCGTGGCCCTGGCGGAAGCGGTGGCCGGCTCGGTAGAGGCCTTCGCCGACCGGATGAACCGCCGGGCTCGGCAACTGGGCCTGCGCCGGTCCCACTTCGTCACGCCGCACGGCCGGTACCATCCGGAGCACTACAGCACGGCTTATGATCTGGCGCTGCTGGGTCGGGCCGCTCTGGCCGTGCCCTGGATCGCGGGCATTGTCCGCACCCGGACCTGGGAACTCCGGGGCCACGGCGAGCGCCGGCAGGTGATCAACACCAACACCCTGCTCTGGCGATACCGGGATGCCGACGGGATCAAGACGGGGTGGATCGCGGAGTCCGGGCCGTGCCTGGTCGCCTCCGCCACGCGCGGCGGATGGCGGCTCATCGCGGTGGTCCTGAACAGTCCGCAGGTGTTCCGGGATGCGGCCGCACTCCTCGATTACGGGTTCGCCGCCTTCACTCGGGTGCGGGCTGCCGCGGCGGGGGAGGTGGTGGGGACCGTCGCCGTCCCCAACGGAGCGCGCGACCTGATCCTGGCGGCAAGAGACACCGTTGTCGTCACGATCCCCAGGAACGCGCCGCTCTCCCGCACCCTCGCGCTGTCCCGGACCAGGGCTCCCATCGCCCGGGGCGAGGTGGTCGGAGCGTTCCTGCTGACGACCGGCGGCGAGGAGGTGGGCCGTGTCACCCTGGTGGCCGCCGCCGTCGTCCCCCCCCGCGGGTGGCCGGCGCGGCTGTGGTGGTGGCTGCGGCAGGCGGCGGGGAGGGTGCCGTGACGGGCACCGCGACAGGCCCCATCCGCCTCCTGCGCTCGATGCTCTTCGTCCCGGGCGACCAACCCCGGATGATTGAGAAAGCCCGCGGTCTTGCAGCGGACGCCATCATTTTGGACCTGGAGGACGGCGTGGCGGCCCAGCACAAAGCGCGGGCCCGCACCGAGATCCGGGCCGCCCTCGACGGGGGGATGCCGGAGGCCCTCTCCGTCTGGCTCCGGCCGAACGCGCTGACCACGGGGCTGCTGGAGGAGGACCTGCTGACCTGCCTGCGTCCGGGGCTGGCAGGCGTCGTCCTCCCGAAGATCAGGCATGCCGACGAGGTGGCGCTGGTCGACGGACTGCTCTCCCGTCTGGAGCGGGCCCGTGGGATCCCCCACGGGAGTCTGGCCCTCGCCCTGCTGATCGAGACGCCGCAGGCCGTCCTCCATGCCGAACAGATTGCCGGGGCGTCTTCCCGGGTGGAGGCGCTGCTGTTCGGGGCCGATGACCTGGCCGCGGAGATGGGGGTGAGCCGGACTCCCTCCAGCGAAGAGGTGCGTCTGCCGCGCGCTGATGTCGCCCTCGTCGCCCACGCCGCGGGATGCGAGGCCGTCGACATCGTCTACACCGCGGTACGGGACCCCGAGGGTCTCCTCCGCGAATGCCGCGAAGGCCGGATCCTGGGCTACACTGGGAAGCAGGTGATTCATCCCGCGCAGATCGAGCCGGTCCACGCCGTTTTCTCCCCCTCGGAGGAGGAGGTGGCGAAGGCGGCACGCATCGTGGACGCCTACCGGACGGCGTCCCGCGGGGCCGTGGTCGTGGATGGCCGTATGGTGGACCTGCCGATCGTCCGACAGGCGCAGCGGGTCCTGGCGCGGGCCGGGCAGATCGCCCGCAAGGCGGCACCGCCGTGAGACGCATCCTGTACCGCTCGAGGTCCGACCGGTGGATCGCCGGGGTCTGCGGAGGGCTCGGCGCGTTCTTCAACGTGGACAGCAACGCGATCCGCGTCCTCTTCGTCCTGCTGAGCCTGTGGCACGGGGTCGGGGCCCTGGTGTATCTGGTGCTGGTCCTGACCCTGCCCGACGAACCGATCAGGGAGGCGGTCTCGGAGCCCGGGCTCCCGCCGCCGGAGGAGGAGCCCGAGGCCCAGCGTCGGGCCAGGATGCTCGGAATGGGACTGATGGTCGGAGGAGCCTACCTCCTCCTGCGGCAGGTTCCCGGCTTCCAGGCGATCTTCCAGGACGTGGGGGTGGGGGTGATCCTCATTGCCGGAGGCATTCTGCTGCTGCTCCTCCGCCCGCGTCAGCGGTAGGAGGTCAGGCGATGCGACCGCCCAGCTCGGCTTCCCGATCCGGCTGCAGGAGCACGATCCGCCCGCCGCGCTCCACCACACCGAGGGTGAGGACCTCGGAGACGAAGTCGGCGATCTGCTTGGGCGGGAAGTTTATCACGCAGACGACCTGGCGTCCGATCAAATCTTCCCGTGCATAGAAGGGTCGGATGGCCGCCGAGGATCGTTTGACGCCGAAGGGACCGAAGTCGATCGTCAGCCGATATGACGGCTTGCGCGCCCGAGGGAAGTCGTCCGCGGCGATGATTCGGCCGACGCGCATCTCCACCCGCTCGAAGTCGTCCATCGTGATCCGGGCCATGGGCGTCCTGTGGGGGGTTTGCCTGATCGCCGCCCTCCTCCTGCCGGACGTCCCTGCCGGCGCGGCGGCGGGCGGAGCGTCCGTCACCGTGACGGATGCTCTAGGACGGCGGGTCATCCTCCCCGCACTTCCGAGGCGTATCGTCTCCGTCGCGCCCAGCGTGACCGAGATCCTGTTCGCCCTCGGCCTCGAGGCCCGGATCGTGGGCCTGAGTTCCGCCGACGACCACCCGGCGGAGCAGGTGGCGGGCAAGCCGCGCGTGGGCGGGGTGATCCTGGATGTGGAGCGGATCATCAGCCTGCGACCCCAGCTGATCCTCGGGGTGGCCTCCCTCCAGCGCGATCAACTGGAGCGTCTGATCGCCTTCGGCCTGCCGGTGGTGGCGGTGGACGCGGCCACACTGCCGGAGGTCTACGCCCAGATTGCGTGGATCGGACGGCTCACGGGGGCCAACGAGGCGGCCGCCCGGCTCATCGCCACCATGAGGCAGAAGGAGCAGCGTGTGGCCGCCGCGGTGCGGGGACGGCCGCGGCGACAGGTGTACGTCGAGGTCTCAGCCGACCCGATGATCACCGCGGGGGAGGGGACCGTGGTGTCCGATCTCGTCACCCGCGCTGGCGGGGTCAACGTTTTCGGCGACGTGACCGGCTGGGTGCAGGTCAGCGAGGAGGCGGTCCTTCGGCGCGATCCCGAGGTCATGGTGGCCGCCTATCCCCGCGGCCGCCCCCTCATTCTCCGACGCCGGTGGCAAGGGGTGAGGGCGATCCGGACCGGCCGGGTGGGGGAGGTGCCCGCATCCCTCGTCTCGCGTCCGGGGCCGCGCCTCGTGGACGGACTCCACGCGCTGGCCGAGATCATCCACCCCGAGGCCTTCGGCCGATGACCCGTCCGGCGATCGTCCTGCGGGATCTGGTGTGCCGGTACGGCGACATCCCCGCCCTGGACCAGGTCAGCCTGACCGTCGTCGCCGGAGAGTTTGTCGGAATCGTCGGGCCCAACGGCAGCGGGAAGACGACGCTGCTGCGCGCCGTCATGGGGATGGTGCGGCCCGTCCGGGGAACGGTCTTCCTGGACGGCGCCGAGGTGCGCCGCCTCAGCGCACGGCAGATCGCGCGGACCGTGGCCCTCGTGCCGCAGCGTCCCCACCACGGCTTCGGATTCACCGCGCTCGAGATCGTGCTGATGGGCCGGGCGCCCCACCTGGGTGCCCTGGACCGTGAGGGGCCGGCCGACCTGGCTGCGGCCCGACGGGCGATGGAGCAGACACAGACCTGGCACCTCCGGCACAGACCGGTGGACGAGCTCAGCGGCGGAGAGCAGCAGCGCATCCTGCTGGCCCGGGCCCTGACGCAGACGCCGCAGGTGCTGCTCCTGGACGAGCCGACCGCACACCTGGATCTCCATCACCAGGTGGCGATGATGCGGCTGGTCCGGGAGTTGCACCGGGGAGGGCTGACCGTCGTGGCCGCGCTGCACGATCTCAACCTGGCGTCGATGTTCTGCGACCGCCTGGTCCTGCTCCACGAGGGTCGCGTGGTGAGCGTCGGATCGCCGGAGGAGGTGCTGACGGCGGACCGACTGCGGTCGGTGTACGGGGCCGAGGTTATGGTCTGCCGTCATCCGGCCACCGGGCGCCCCCTGGTCCTGGCCCTGGTCCCGCAAGGGGACCTCCCGGTCGCCGAGAACAAGGAATGGTAACCCGCCGTCGTCCGGTCATCGCCATCGACGGCCCGGTAGGGGCGGGAAAGAGCACCGTGGCCCGGATTCTGGCCCAGCGTCTGGGCTATCGGTACGTGGACACGGGCGCGATGTACCGGTCCGTGGCCTGGCAGGCCGAACGGCTCGGTATCGATCTCCGCGCCGAGGACGAGGTGGCGGAGGTGGCGCGGTCGCTCCGCGTGGAGTTTGTGCCCACCCCGGCGGGACAGCGCGTCGTCGTCGACGGCACCGATGTCACCGAAGCGATACGCAGCCCTCGGGTCAGCGAGGGGGCGTCGATCGTCAGCGCCTATCCCGCGGTGCGCCGGGCGATGGTGGCGCTCCAGCGCCGGATGGGCGCGGACGGTGGAGTGGTGATGGAAGGTCGCGACATCGGGACGGTGGTCTTCCCGGATGCGGAGGTCAAGATCTTCCTGGACGCTTCCCTGAAGGAACGGGCGCGCCGGCGGTACGAGGAACTGCGCGCGCGGGGGGAAGGGGCCACCTTTGAGAAGGTTCTGGCCGCCCTGCGGGAGCGGGACCAACGGGACTCCACGCGTCGCCACTCGCCGCTGCGCGCCGCGCCCGATGCCCTGGTCGTGGACTCCACGCACCTCACCGTGGACGAGGTGGTGGAGCGAATCCAGCGATACCTCGCGGAACGCCGATGACCGTGTCCGCCGCCTTCCCGCCCCGCCCGCTGGGTCCGGGGGCCCGCCTCCTCCGGTTCCTCGGGGGGCTGTGGTACTTCTTCTGGGGCAAGATGATCATCACGTGGACGCTGTGGCTGCTCTTCCGCGTGCGGGTCGAGGGGCGGGAGTTCGAGCCGCGCCGTGGAGGCTTTCTGGTCGCCGCCAACCATGCCAGCGCCCTGGATCCGCTGCTGGTGGGCGGGGCGCTGCGTCGGAAGGTGTACTACATGGCGCGGGACGATCTGTTCCGGATCCCGGTGCTGGGCGCGTGGTTGCGGTCGATGGGAGTCTTCCCGGTCCGCCGGGGACAGCCCGACCGCAGGGCGCTGCGCACCTCGATGCACCTGCTCGAACAGGGGGAAGGGGTCATCATCTTCCCCGAGGGGACCCGCAGCCGGGACGGGCGGTTGCGGGAGCCGCAGCCCGGGGCGGCGATGATCGCGCTGCGGACCGGCGCCATCGTCCTCCCCGCCGCTGTCATCGGGAGCCACCGCATTCTTCCCAAGGGGGCGCGCTGGCCGCGCTTCCGCCGGGTGACGGTCCGCTTCGGCCCGCCCGTTGCCGTGCCCAGGGTTGACGGGCGCCTCGATCACGCCGTCCTGGCCCAGTGGGGAGCCCGGATCATGGGTGCGATCGAGGCGATGCTGCCGCCTGAGCAGCGGCGGGGACCATGACGTCGATGGCCTGAGGGACGGCGCGGAAGACGGCGGGGACGCGTCCTACCGTCTCGCCGTCGGCATGGATGGCCAGCGGGACCTCGCTTTCCACCACCACTTCGCGGGCACTCAGGTGCGTCACTTTGCGGTGGCGGAGGTGCGCTCCGGAGAACACTCGCGGCAGCAGGCCCAGGGTTTCCATCCGGCCCAGGTCCCGCGCCGTGATGACCTCCAGGCGGCCGTCGTCGGGCCGGGCGTGGGGGGCCATGTACATCCCGCCTGCATACCACGCGGTGTTGGCTGCGGCCACCAGGAAAAGGCGGAGGCGCTGCTCGGCGCCGTCGATGCGCAGACGCGTCGGCGCACAGCGGTAGGTGACGAGCATGGTCAGGATGGCGGCGATGTAGACGGCGGTGCCGCCGATCCACTTCGGCCAGCTGTTCACCTTGGCCGCCACCTCGGCGTCGAAGCCCACGCCAGCGATCCCCGCGAAGTACCGGTCGTTCACCTGCCCGACGTCCACCCGGCGTCGTCGTCCGTTGAGCAGGACTCTTCCCGCCGCCAGGGGATCCTTCGGCACCCCGACGCCTCGCGCGAAGTCGTTGCCCGTGCCCCCGGGGATGATGGCCACGGCCGGGGGAGAGGGCACCCGGGCCCGCAGGATGCCGTTGATCACCTCGTGCACGGTGCCGTCGCCGCCCACCGCCACGATGACCTCGTAGCCCCGGCGGGAGGCCTCCTCGGCGAGCGGAATGGCCAGCTGCGGCCGGTCCTCCACGACCTCGTCGAAGGACAGACCGGCGTCGCGCAGCGCCGACCCCACCGTCCGCCACGCCCGGACGGCGCGTCCCCGGCCTGCGGCCGGGTTGAGGATGACGAACATGCGTTGCGGCATGCCTCCCCCCTATGTATGCTAGGGAGCGATGGAAATCCTCGTCGCCCGGCACATGGGCTTCTGCGGCGGCGTCAAACGCGCCGTAGAGATGGCCGCAGGGGCCGCCGCCGGCGCCGCGGGCCCCGTGGTCACCTGGGGACCGCTGATCCACAACCCCCAGGTGGTCCGGCGCCTGGCCGCCGACGGCGTCCAGGTCGCCGAGGATCTGGACGCGCTGCGGGGGGAGACCTTCGTCGTCTCCGCCTACGGCGTGGAGCGCGCGGTGTTGGAGACCGCCCGCCTCCGCGGGATGCGCATCGTGGACGCCACCTGTCCCGTAGTGATCCGGGCCCACTCGCTGGCCTTCAAGCTCGTCGAAGAAGGCTACCAGCTCATCGTCGTCGGCGACCACGGGCATCCCGAGATGGTCACCCTCAAGGAAGTGCTGGGGGACCGGGTCACCGTGGTGCACACCCGCGAAGAGGCGGCGGCGGTCAGGTTGCGCGGGCGGATCGCCGTGATGTCGCAGACCACGCAGTCCGAGGAGAACTTCCGGCAGATCGTCGGCGACCTGAGCATCCGGACGAAGGAACTCCGCGTGGTGAACACGTTGTGCCCGGCGATCACCGTGCGGCAGCAGGAGGCTGAAGCACTGGTGGAGGAGGTCGATGCACTGGTGATCATCGGCGGCCACCACTCCTCCAACACCACGCGCCTGGCCGAAATCGGCCGCGCCCACGGCCTGCCCACCTACCACATCGAGGTTCCCGAGGAGCTCAACCCGGACTGGTTCGTGGGCGTCCGGAAGGTCGGCGTGATGTCGGGGGCCAGCACCCCGGAATGGATCATCGCCGACATCGTCGCCCGGCTGAAGGAGATCGACCTCGCGCACAGCGCAGTATAAGGCGTGAGCCTGCCCGTCGTCGCCATCGTCGGCCGCCCCAACGTGGGGAAGTCGGCCCTCTTCAACCGGCTGATCGGTCGGCGCTTGGCCATCGTCGAAGATCAGCCCGGCGTGACCCGGGACCGCTTGTACGCCCGGACCTCCTGGCGGGAACGGCACTTCACCGTGGTCGACACCGGAGGATATGTCTCGGAGGCCGGGGAGCCGATCACGGACCGGGTGCGCGCCCAGATCGAGCGGGCGATGGAAGAGGCCGACGTCATCCTCTTCACCGTCGATGCCGGCAGCGGCGTGCAGCCCGAGGATCGCGAGATCGCCCAGCGCCTTCGCGAAGGCCGCCGGCCGGTGGTGCTGGCGGTGAACAAGGCCGACCGCCCCGACCATCCCGGGGTCTACGAATTCTATGCGCTGGGGCTCGGCGATCCGCACCCTGTCTCGGCCCTGCACGGCCTCGGGATCGGCGAGCTCCTGGACGCCGTGATCGGCCTGCTTCCCGAGGCGGTCCCGGAGGACACGGAAGGCGAGGCGGTGCGGGTGGCCATCGTCGGACGGCCCAACGTGGGGAAGTCCTCCCTGCTCAACGCCGTCCTCGGCGAGGAGCGGGTCATCGTCGACAGCCGCCCCGGGACGACCCGCGACGCGGTGGACACGCCTTTCCGGTGGCGGGGACGCGACTTCGTGCTCATCGATACTGCCGGGCTGCGACGCAAGGCCCGGATCGACCGGCGCCTGGAACGCTACAGCGCCGGCCGCGCCCTGGGGGCGATCGACCGCGCCGACGTGGCGGTGCTGGTCCTCGACGCCCAAGAGCCGGTGGTGGAACAGGATCAGGAGATCGCCCGCTACACCCGGGAGCGCGGCCGCGCGCTCGTCGCCGCCGTCGCCAAGTGGGATCTCGTCAGCGCCTCCCCGCAACTGCACCAGGCCGCGCAGGAGCGCCTGCTGGCCGGCCTGCGCTTCGTCCCGTACGCGTTGCTGGTGGCCACCTCCGCCGTGCGGGGGTGGGGGATCGGCGCCCTCCTCGGCGCCGTGGCCCGGGCCGCGGAGGCCCACGCCCGACGCGTGGCCACCGGCCCGCTCAACCGGCTCATTGCGGAGGCGGAGGAGGCGCACCGGCCGCCGGCAGACCGGACGGGCAGGCAGGGGAAGATCTACTATGCGACGCAGCCGTCGGTCAGGCCCCCCACCGTGGTCTGCTTTGTCAACGATCCGTCCCTCTTCCCGGAGGAATATCGCCGGTATCTCGAACATCGCCTGCGCGGGGCCTTCGACTTCGCGGGAACGCCGATCCGCCTGGAGTTTCGCCGTCGCGAGCGGGGGAGCGGGGCGGCGTGACCATCGCGGCCGTCATCGGCGCCTACCTCCTCGGCGCGGTGCCGACGGGGCTGTTGCTCATCCGCCTCCTGCGCGGGGTGGACATCCGGGCCTACGGCAGCGGAAACATCGGCGCGAGCAACGCCTTCCGGCTGGCGGGGCCCTCCGTCGCCGCGGCCGTGCTGGTCCTGGACACGGCGAAGGGAGTTGTTCCGGTCCTCCTCGCCCGGAGCTGGGGGCTCACCCCAGCGGCGGTCGTCCTGGTGGGACTGGCCGCCATCGCCGGCCACGACTGGTCGCCCTTCCTGCGCTTCCGCGGAGGGAAGGGGGTGGCGACGTCGCTGGGGGTCCTGCTGGTCCTCTCCCCGGCGGCGGCCGCGGTGGCCGTCGCCGTCTGGGCTGTGGTGATTGCCGCCACGCAGGTCGCCTCGCTGGCCTCGCTGCTGGCGGCGGCGGCGGTTCCCGGAGTGATGTGGTGGAGGGGCGAGCCCGGCGAGCACCTGGGCTTTGCCCTGGTCGCTCTGGCCTTGGTGACCTTTGCTCACCGCGCCAACATAGGCAGATTGCTCCGGGGCGTCGAACTGCGTATCACAGACCGGCGGGACGAGGTGACTGGCCCGCCGGAGCGTCGGGCATAGTACCGGTGAGATGTGGCCGATGTCGAACGAGTGGACAACCGTGCTGTTGGCCGTGGCCGTGGTATCGCTGCTCCTGGTCGTCCTGGGTCTGCGGCAGGTGGTGTTCCGCCGGCTGGCGGACCGGTCGATCCGCGACCCGGAGACGGGGGTGTACACCTCCGACTTCATCCGGGAGGTGTATCAGTCCGAACTGCGCCGCGCCGAACGCACGGGCGTGCCCTTCTCCGTGGCCCTGGTCGCTCCCCATCTCCCGACAGAGGCGGGACAGCATCCCACGGAGCGTGACGGCCTGGCCGCCTCGATCGCCCACTGGTTGCAGCAGCACCTTCGGGGCAGCGACTATGTCGGCCGCCTCGCCGACAGCCGCTTTGTGGTGATTCTGCCCGAGACGTGGGAGGACGATGCGCGATCGGTGGCGGCCCGCATCAGCTCGGCGTTCCACCTGAAGGGCCGGGAGAGCGCCGGATGGCTGTCCTGCGACATCGGGATCGCCACCTGGCGGCCGGAGGCCACCGACGTCTGGAACCTCGCCGAGAAGCAACTGCAGCGGATGGGCGCCTCCGCCCGGAACTGACCACCGCCACCCGCGTCGCCCCGCCCATGCTATAATGGCCCGGGACGTCGGGCCGTAGCGCAGCATGGTAGCGCGCCTGAATGGGGTTCAGGAGGTCGGCGGTTCAAGTCCGCCCGGCCCGACCAGGACTGATACGGAGGATCAGCGATGCCGGGGTTCCGGCATCGTTTCTCTTTGCCCCGAATGTACCCTGCACACAGGCGGCCAGGCGGTCCCCCCGATATCCAGGGACATCAGGCGTCCGGAGATGTCCAGCGCGGGTGAGGTGAGTAGGCGTGAGGCTGTACCTCGTGCAGCACGCCGAGGCGAGGCCTGAAGACGAAGATCCAGCCCGACCGCTGACGGAGAAGGGCTGGCAGGATGCGCGGAGGGTAGCGCGTCACCTCGCCGGCCGCGGGGTACGCCCGCCACGCCTCGTCCACAGCGGCAGACTGCGCGCGCGGCAGACCGCGGACGTCTGGGCTGAGGTCCTGCCCGCCGCCGAGGTGGCCGCGGCGCCGGGACTGGATCCCAACGCCGATCCCTTGATCTGGGCCGAACGCCTCGAAGCTGAACGTGATGATCTCATGCTGATCGGACATCTGCCGCACCTGCGCCGGCTCGCCGCACGGCTGTTGTGCGGCGATGCGGAGAAGGGCGTCGTGGCTTTCCGCAACGCCGGAGTGGTCTGCCTGGAACGGGATGCCGCCGGCCACTGGTCACTGCAGTGGGCGATTGTGCCGGAGATGATCTGAGACGGAGGACCGATGTGCTCCCGGCGGAATCGCGCGCGAAGGGATCAGATTTCTATCAATCTTCCATCACTCTTCAGGCCGTCGGAAGAACTCTTTCTGTTCAGCGGAACATCGGTGTGTTAGAATGCGTTCCCAAGGATAGCCCCCCTGACGGTCACGCACTGCAGGAACGCGGGCGGAACGGGTCTGCGCCGCGCTGGAGGTGTCCGTGATGGCCGTGAACGTCGGCAGGATGCGTCTGATGACGACGCCGGTCGCGCAACGGGAGGTACGGGTGCGCACGGCGGCCGAGATGTGGCGTCGGGTGCGCGAGCTCAACGAGAGTGACGCCGATCGGGCCAAGATCACTGCCGCCTATCTACAGCTGGGAGACGTCGTCGAACTGCTGCCGCCGCAGTACCGGCTGGCCCTCGGCGGGTCGATCATCGCCTGAACCAGCGGTCTTCCAGCCGGTACCGAGGGTAGGCTGGCTCTGACTTAGCAATCGAATCTGCGCTTCCATAACTATCTCCAGGATCAGCCCCGGTCGGGTGCTGTGTGTACAAACCCGCAGCAATCCCCGCCTTGTCGATGCGCGGAGGAGCCTTCGACGACAGGACGAATTCCGGCCGGTAGGGCTGGGGCAAAGGACTGTCACGCGCGGCGGTCGGTCCAGGATTCTGTCCAAAGAGAGCGCTCACCACATGCCGACTGCGGGCCTGCTGACCAGGAAGGTCGCGGCCGTCGCACCGTTGATCTTCTCGGCCGTGCCAGCTAGAAGGATCGGAAGGAATCGGGCTGTCCTATGCCAGAGTGGAACGCGATGAAATTCCCGGTCGTTCTTCTCACAGGATTCGAGCCTTACGGCGGCCGAGGGCTGAATCCCTCGGCCGAGGTGGTGCGGCGCCTGGACGGTCTGACCATCGATGGTTTTAGAATTGTCGGCCGGACCCTTCCCGTCACTTTTCGCGGGCTGGCGGATCGGCTGATCGGTTTGCTGACGGAACTGGAACCAGTTGCCGTGGTGAGCCTGGGCCTGTGGCCTGGGGAGCCGCTGGTCCGACTGGAACGGGTGGCCTTTAACCTGGCCGCTTTCGAGATCCCCGACAACGAGGGAGTCCTAATCGAAGATACGCCCATCCGGGAGGAGGCGGCTACGGGCGTTCCCGCCCGGCTGCCATTGCGAGCCATCGAGCAGGCTCTGCTCGATGCCGGTATTCCCGCCCGTTTGTCCACCACCGCGGGCACGTTTCTCTGCAACGCCACGATGTACACCTTCCTCACGGAAACGCAGCGACGGTTCGGGGAGATTCCCTGCGGATTCGTGCACCTGCCCTATCTCCCCGAGCAGGTAGCCGAGATCTTGAGGATCTCGAAAGAGGAACGCCGTCTTGAGTTACATCAGCGCGCCGACTTGGCCTCGATGAGTCTGGACCTGCTGGTGAAGGCCGTCCGGATCATCCTGGCAGAGACCCTCCGAGTGTCCGCGGGCGCGAGGCACTAATCCTCCAGCAGTACCACCTGCTCAGGCTCGACCCCCACCGGGATTCTCATGCCAGGCCGGTCAACCTCACGGCGGGTCGACGCCGCCACCAACCGCTGCCCATCGTCCAGGGCGAGAACGTGGTCGACGTTCGTCCCACGGTAGACCACTTCGACCAACGTCGCCTCCATCCACAGATGCATTCCTTCTCTTGGGCGCACCTGAAGGTCCTCGGCGCGGATGGCGACGGCTACGGGGCCCGTCGTGACCTGGCGGCCGACCGGCTGAGGAACGATCACGCGCTTGCCGGCCAGCCGCAGTACCAGGCGGCCGTGCTTCACCTCTTCGACCATCGCTTCCAGCACGTTCGAGCCGCGGAAAAAGCTGGCCACGAACCGTGTGCGGGGACGTCGGAAGAGGACCTCTGGAAGATCGCACTGCACCAGGTGGCCCTCATGCAAGACCGCGATGCGATCGCTCATTGTGAGCGCCTCTTCCTGGTCATGGGTCACGTAGATGAAGGTCGTTCCTGTCTGCTGCTGGATGTGCTTGAGTTCGGTCTGCATATCGCGACGGATCTTCTCGTCCAGCGCTCCCAGAGGCTCGTCCAGGAGCAGGAGCTTCGGATGGACAGCGAGCGACCGCGCCAGGGCGACGCGCTGCTGCTCCCCCCCGCTCAGCACGGCGACGTTTGCCTCCTCCTTGCCTTTGAGCCCCACCAAAGCCAGCAACTCCGCAACCCGTTGTCGGCGTACTTCCGGCGGTACGTTCCGAACCCGCAGGCCATAGGCAACGTTCTGCGCCACGGTCATGTGCGGGAAGACGGCGTACTGTTGAAAGACCATCCCGAGGCCGCGGTCCCAGGGCGGGACGCTCGTGACGTCCTTGCCGTCGATGACGACGCGGCCGTCGTCCGGCCGTTCCAGCCCGGCGATGATACGCAGCAGCGTGGACTTTCCCGATCCGCTGGGTCCGAGGAAGGTGAAGAATTCTCCGCGCCGTACGGTGAGGTCGAGCTGCCGGGCGGCGATGACATCGCCGAAGCGTTTTGAAATGCCCCGTAGTTCCAGCAGGGGCATCGCGTCCGTCACAGCGTCACCCGAATGGCGCGACGCGCCATCATCGGTCGGATGACCAGCACCAACGCGACCGTCAGCAGGATCAGCAGGCTCATCAGCGCGTAGATCGTGGGCGAGAGGCCCACCTGGAGATACGTTGACCAGATGTAGGTCTGCACGGTGTTCAGCGGACCCTGGACGAGTCCGGTGCGAACCGTCTCGTTGAGCGACAAGATGAAGCTGAAGGTGGCGGCCCCTGTGATCCCCGGAGCGATGAGTGCCAGTTCCACATCCAGAAACGCACGCAACCGACCGGCGCCGTGGACGTAGGCGGCTTCCAGGTAGACGGGATCGAAGGTCGTCATCGCGGTGAGGATGATCAGGAACGCAAAGGGCAGGGCCCACAGCACATGGGCGATCAGAATCGTCCACAGCGACGGCGGGATGTTGAGCAGACGGAAGAGGAAGGCGTTTCCCAGGCCCATGCTGACGCCCGGGATGAAGAGTGGCATCAGCAGGAGCAGCAGCACGGCCCGGGGGGCCCGCAGCTCCCGCACACCCATGGCTGCCAGCAGTCCGAGGGGTGGTGTGAGCAATGCGGTCAGAATGCCGGTCAGCAGCGAGGTCTTGATGGATGTGACCAGAACCGGGTTTCGCCACAGCTCCCCGTACCAGTGCACCGTCGGCGCGTTCCCGCCCGCTACAGGCGCCAGCGAGAACAGGATGGGCGGCACGAGAGGAAGATAGAGGAAGAGAAGGATCGAGAACACATAGATCCATGCGACCAGCCCTACACCTACGCGGCGCTTCATCACACCCTCCACCGCACGATCTTGCCCAGAAACGCCGGCACATCGAAAAGCAGGTACCAGGCCGCGAGAAAAAGCAGCATGACCACAACGACGATGCTCGACATCGCAGCGGCCAGGGGGTAGTTGAGCACGTCCAACGCGCTGGTGATGGTGTTGCCCATAAGCTGGTAGCCGACGCCTCCCAGGATGATAGGCACCGCGCTTTCCCCGAAGGAGCCCACAAACCCGAAGATGAGAGCGGTAAAGATTCCCGGGATGGAAAGGGGCAGCGTGACGCGCAGAAAAGTCAGCAACGGCGGAGCGCCCAGCACCCAGCTGGCTTCAATCAGCCGCCGGTCCACGCCGGCCAGAGCCAGCCAGAGCGGGTAGATCATGAAGGGCATGTATGAGCTGATTAGCCCCACCAGCACGGAGAAATCGCTATACAGCAGCCAGTCCAGTGAACCGGCCGTGAGGTGAAGCGCCTCCAGGAGTCGGTTTACCGGTCCGGTACGGCTCAGCAGGTACGCCCAGGAGAAGTTGCGGATAACGTAGTTTACAACGAAGGGGACCGTGAAAAGCAGGAGCACCGTGCGGGTCACCTGCGGCCGGACGTGCATACTCAGAAAGTAGGCCATCGGATAGGCCAGCGCCAGCGCAAGAACCGTGACCTCCGCGGCCACAAAGAGGCTGCGTTGTAGCACGAACAGACGCGGGCCGCCGAGAAAGGCTTGGTAGGCGGCGAGGGTAAAGGCAGGACGTATCCAGAAGCCGGCGCGCTCGAAGAAGCCCACGAGGATGGTCAAGCCCAGCGGCAGAAGGAAGAAGACGGCGAGAAAGAGGAGGGGGATCGCCAGAAGGACATACCTGGCGATCCCCGACAGGCGCCTGGAAAGGGTTATTTGCTGGGTGCTGCCTTGAACCGTGCCCACTCGGACTCGTACTGCTCCACGTAGGTCGGCCAGCGGTTCTGCCAGGTCCCTCCCAGCCGGAATTTACTGCGCACATTATCGTGGATGCGCGCCACTTCGGCCGCCTCGGCGGCGGAGAAATCGCCGGCGTTAGCCTTCGCGTACGCCACAGCCTGCGGATTGGTCATGTAGCCGCGCAGCAAGGTGATCTTCGCGCCGTACCATCCATCCAACATGAAATTCAGCAGGTCATAGGCGCCCTTCTCACGGTCGGCCGGTCGCTGTGGGTTCTTGACGATGTAGGCCGCCATGGCCCAGAGCAGGTAACCCTCCTTCGGACGAGCATACACAGCGCTGACGCCTTTCTTGCGGGCCGCGAAGACCATGGGCTCCCAGCAGTCCATGACGTAGACTTCCCGGCGGGTCAACAGATCCACAGCCTGCTCGAAGCTCGTCCAGATGACCCGGAACTGTCCCTCCTTCTTCTTCTCGATGAGGAAGTCGATGACGGTCCTGATCTCGCCGGGAGTCATGTTGGCGGGATCCTTGATCGTCGCCAGCTTGTTCGTCTTGAGATACAGGGCGGTCTTCTGGCCCGCGGTGGTGAAATTGTCTTCCAGGGCGACGAAGCCTTTCCACTTGGGATCAAACAGCGCGGCGTAGGAGTCGAGCTGGCCCGTCTTCTCAGGTAGATACGCGAAGGAGTCTCCTTGCAAGACCGTGGGGACCCCGTAGATCTTTCCCTTGTAGCCGATGAACTCGAAACCGGGCTTACCGGAGGAAAGGAACTCGCTGATGTAAGCGTCCTTGCCCCAGTTGGGGAGGCGGGAGGTGGCAATAGGGATGATCAGATCATTCTCGACCAGTGGTTTTTGCATCCCACCTACGATGTTGATGACGTCGTAGACGCCTTTGCCGCCGCCCGCGATGAGCACGTTCAGGATCTGGGACGGTGCGTTTCCGATGGCGACTAAATTCACTCCCCACCCAGTGGCGTTCGTGAACTTCGACCAGTCGCCACCGGGGTCGCCCACGCCGATGTCGGCAAAGCTGAGGGTGCCCTTTTTAGCCGCGGCGGCGCCTGCCCACGATACCAGCGGCCCGAGACGAAGCAGGCTCGCCCCGGCGGTCGCGTAGGCTGCGGCCCGGAGGAATTCCCTACGACTCAGACGTGCGGCAACCTCGTCCATCCCCCACTCCTCCTCCCCAGGGTGTGAAAAGTTTGCTTCATCGGTTCGCTGTCAGTACGTCCGGTCCTCCGGGCGCGCTTTGGAATCGCCTGCAATCGTCTGGGGGAAGGTCCACGTTCCGTCCTCAGGGCGCGGTTCGCTGGGGAGACGCCGTTCATTGCTCCACAGCCGCCGGCAAGCAGGAAATTGTGCGATTGTAAGCGATATTGGCGCGCGTGATTCTTACTCGTTGCTGTCAAATTCCCCAGACGTTTGAAGTCCACGCTTCTGGCCTAGAAACTCATGGACCGTGCCGCACCACGAGGATTGTCGGAAAATGGTTGACTGTAGACTCTAGAACCGAAGCTGCACGCCGACGAGGTAGCCGGTGTACGTGGACGACGTCACCGGGCCGCCCGACCAGGTGGTCTGGAATGTGCTCGTCCGGTAATCGACGAAGGCGGTGACCAGCGGCAGGGGCGAGAGGGCGAGACCGAGGGAGTACTCGCTGCCGCCGCCGGGGCCGGCGTGTTGCGCCGCCACGGCCGGCGAACTCATCGCCAGCTCGGCCCGGTTGCTGAGACCGGCCAGTGCCGTCCAGCTCCCGCGGAGGACGGTGCCGGGAGCCAGGGGTAGACGGCCGTCGACGCCGTAGCGGAAGCCGGCGCTGCTGAGCAGCACGGCGTCCGACGGGGAGGGGCCGGTGGCAGTGAAGACGAATCCGCCGTAACCGGCGAAGGCACCCAGACCGAAGCCGCCGGCTCCCAGGCCGAGTCGCAGGCTGGCTTCCCCGCCGACGAGCTGACCGCGGAACCCGGCCAGCGGGCTTCCGGCGAAGCTCAGATGGTCGACGGGTCCGTAGAAGAACGAGCCGCCCACCTGGGCGGGGCCGATGCCCGTTCCGATCTGCAGGCCGAGGGTCGTGGCGCTCCAGCGATAGGTGCCGGCGGGCGTCGCGTAGGCGTACTGGCTCGGCCAGAGGAAGGCCTGGGTGGCCGCCTGCGCCGCAGGCGGCAGGCCGAAGAACGCGACGAGCAGAACGGCGGCCGGGAGAACGCGAGTCTTCATCCAGAGCTCCAGTGGGGGCAGAGGTACGCAGGGCGTCCATCGAAGGATTATGCCCGGGGCCGTCGGACGTAGACGGGATAGGCCGGAGGGGACGACCGATGCCGCGCTGGACGTGCGCGCTGGGACACCGACTGGAAGCGGATTCCGAAGAGGAACTGGTGCAGAAGATTCAGGACCACATGCGCAGAGACCACGGGATGGAGCTCTCACGCGAGCGGATTCTCCGCGACCTGCGCGAGGAGTGACCGGTCCGTCCCGGTCATCCGCTTCCCTGCGTCTGAGAGGGAGGCCTGCGTGGTGATCCGACGCCTCATGACCCTGCCGGGCGTGGTGAGTTTTGTCGCCCTGTTCGCCACCTTGGGGGTCTCCCCGCCGGGGGAGGCGGCGCCCGAAGCGCAGCGGTTCGTCATCGTACCCGCCGAATCGCTGGTCACCTACCGCGTCGCCGAGACGTTCTTCCGGGAAGGGAATCGCCTCAACATCGCGGTAGGCACCACCAATGCGGTGAAGGGCGAGATCATCGTCGATCGGGCCGCACCGCGCAACAGCCGGATCGGTCCGATCACGGTGGACATCAGCACCTTCCGCTCGGACCGGGAACGCCGCGACCAGGCCATCCGGGAGCGCTGGCTCGAATCGGCCCGTTTCCCCCAGGCGGAGTTCCGGAGCACCGCGATCGAGGGGCTCCCTCCGGTCTACCGCGACGGAGAGGAACTCCGCCTGCGCGTCACGGGCGACCTGCGCGTGCGGGAGACGACACGCCCCGTGACCTTCGACGTCTCGCTCGCGCTGCAGGGTTCGGTCTTGCGGGGCGTGGCCCAGGGAACGATCCGGATGACCGACTTCGGCTTTGAGCCGCCGGCCATCCTGGGCATCCTGCGCGCCGAGAACGAGGTCCGCCTGGAACTCCGCTTCGTCGCCCGGCCGGCGCCCTGACGATGGCGGTCCGGCTGGTCATCTTCGATTGCGACCGCACGCTGTGGGACCATGCCGACGTGTCGTCCCTGCGGCTTCCGTACCGGCGTCTTGATGGCGACACGGTGGTCGACAGCCGCGGCGAGCGGGTGCGCCTTTTCCCCGGGGTACGCGAGGTGCTGGAGACGTTGCGGCGCCGCGGCATCCTCGTCTCCATCGCCAGCTGGAACCGGCCGGAGCACGTCTTCCCCATCTTCGAGTTGCTGGGTCTGACGCCGTACTTCATCCGTCCCAAGGTGGAGTTCCACCCGCGGAAGGACGCGATGATTCAGGCGCTCCTCACCGAACTCGCCGCGGACGGGCACCCGCTGCGGCCGGAGGAGGTTTTGTTTGTGGATGACCGGCCGGCGAATCTCCGGCGCGTGCGCGACGCCCTGGGCCCTGTGCGCACGGTGCAGGCCGGCGTGGAGATCACAGACGTCCGGGCCGTCCTCGGGTATCTCGAGTGAGGACGGCCCGGCGCGCCCTTGTGTGACGTTACACCGCCGCGGGACGCCGCGGACGGTACCCCTCGGCCTTCAGCACCTCGCTCAGGGCGCTCAGGAACGTCAGCACGTTGCGCGGCGTGCTGCCCGCGCCCATCAACCCGATTCGGAACACCTGCCCCTTGAGGGGCCCGAGCCCGCCGGCAATCTCGATGTGGTAGTCGTTGAGCAGCCGCCGGCGTACGGCGGCCTCGTTTACGCCCTCGGGCACGATCACGGTGGTCAGGGTCGGGGCGCGATGGGCCGGCGGGGCGAGGAGGCGGAGGCCCAGCTCCTCCAGGCCCTGCCACAGCATCCGCGCACTCTCCAGGTGCCTCGCCCAGCGGCGTTCCAGGCCCTCTTCGTCGACAATCCGTAGGGCCTCCCGGAGGGCGTAGATCATGGAGACCGGCGCGGTGTGGTGGTAGACCCGCTCCGCCCCCCAGTACGTGGAGAGGAGGGAGAGGTCGAAGTACCACGACCGCACCTTCGTCCGCCGGGCGGCGAGGTGGGCGCGGACCCGCTCGCCGGCGGTGAGCGGAGCCAGGCCCGGCGGAGCCCCCAGGCACTTCTGGCTGCCCGAGTAGCACAGGTCGATGCCCCAGTCGTCCACACGCAGCTCGACTCCGCCCAGGGAGGCCACGGCGTCGACCATCAGCATGGCGCCGTGGCGCCGGGCGATCTCGGCGAGGGGCGGAAGGTCCTGAAGGATGCCGGTGCTGGTCTCGACATGGACCGCGGCCAGGACGCGGGGCCGCGTGCGGCTCACCGCGTCCTGCACCGCCGCGAGATCGACCGGGTGCCCCCACTCCGCGGAGACGGAGGTGACCTCCGCCCCGGCCCGTGTGGCCATCTCCACGATCCGCTGGCCGAAGTAGCCGGCCACGGCGACGACGATGCGGTCGCCCGGCTCCAGCAGGTTCGTCACGCCCGCTTCCATTCCCGCGCTGCCCGTTCCCGAGATGGGGATGGTCAGCGGGTTCTGGGTGCGGAATACCTTCCGCAGGAGCTCCATCGTCTCGTCCATCACCTGCAGGAAGGCCGAGTCCAGATGCCCGAGGACCGGAGAGGCCATCGCCTGCAGCACGCGCTGCGGCACGGGGCTGGGACCGGGACCGAGGAGCAGGCGTTCGGGAACCGGCGCGGATGCCACGGTGATCCTCCTAGGAGCCCAGGATCCTGGGCAGATTGATCAGGAAGTACACGAAGAAGAAGCCGAAGAACGCCGCGTTGGCGACGAGCACGGCTTCACGCCAGACGCTGGGCCGGAACTCCTTGGGCAGGAACTTCCGGTTCAGGATGATGGTCAGCACGGCGGACAGGGCCATGGTGAGGTTGGCGATGTTCGCCGACAGCGATACCAGGAACAGCGGAAAGCGGTAGCCGATGAACAGGGCGCCCCAGATGACGAAGAGGATGAGAATGGCATAATACACCAGGCGGATGTCCTCCTTCGTCCAGCGGCGCACGCGCTCCAGGCGGCTCCACAGCATGTCGGTGATCTGGCGGGCGACCAGATCGACGTTGCTCAGCTGGGTGCTGAACAGGATCCAGAAGCCGAAGAACGCCGCCAGGTAGATGCCCCAGATCCCGCCGCCGAGCTTCTCGCCGATGTACGAGGCGATCCCCCACCGGGGTAGGTCGGTGCCGAGGGGCACGGTCCCGCGGTAGAGGATGCCGGGCAGGTACATCCCCAGCATCGCGCCGAGGAAGAAGATCCACCACTGGTCCAGATGCAGAATCCGCATCCAGGTGCGCCAGGAGGTCAGATTGTCGGGGGTGGGGTCGGCGACCTTCCCCGCCGGCGACACCTTCACCCTGGCACCGCCGACGGCCGGGGAGATGTAGCCGACCTTCTGCCCCATCCCATAGCCCTTGTCCCGGTACCAGTTGGTCATGGCGTTGTTGCCGAACCCCCCGTAGGCCGAGTAGCCGACCAGGGCGCCGAGCAGCAGCACGTCCACGCCTTTGGGAACATAGCCGAAGCGGAAGAACCCGGCGAGACCCTCCACCCAGATATCGCCCGGGACCAGGATGAGATCGAGGATGAACAGGCCGGCCAGGACTACGATCATCATGATCCAGTTGGCCCACTCCAGCGTACGCTCGACCTTGCGGCCGAACAGCACGAGGACGACGCAGAACACGAACGTCAGGTAGCCCAGGGTGAGGACGAAGCTGCGGTCCTCGTTGCCCGGGATCCGTCCCAGGAAGAAGGCGCCCAGGGCCGTGGCCGAGGCGAAGGCCCACCCGGGCAGTCCGCGCTCCAGAAAGCCGATCACCGAGTACAGGGTGCCCCAGAACCATCCTCCGGGGGCCAGCCGCATGTACCCCACCGTGACCGGCTCGCCGGTGTAAATCGTATACCGCGCGAACTCCGTGTTGAGAAAGGTCTGCAGAACGGCGGACACCGTGGTGATCCACAGCAGGGCCAGGCCCCACTTGACGAAGAGGGAGGGGCCGATCAACCACTCGCCGCTGCCGATGGTGCCGCCCAGGGCGATGATTGAGGGTCCGAGGATCGCGATCAGGCGACGAAAGGGAAGCGGGCTCGGGGGCTTGGGCAGGTCGGTGACCTCGAAGGGAGGGCCGAAGCCGCCGGGCCGCTGTGCCATGACGGCCACCTCTTCCACCTCCTCGGAAGAAGACATGATCAGCCCCGATCGATCCAGACGCCGTCTGCGGGATCGGCTCCCACCTCCTTTGGGGATCCGGGCCTCTCCTCGCGGCACCGGTCTCCCGGCCGGCTAGGCGTCCAGATAGCGAACCACGGGCTCGACGGTCGGCCAGGCAACGACGATGCGGAGCGGCTCCGTACCGTCGTTGCGCAACCCGTGACTGGTACCGGCCGGGGCGACCAGGGCCACCCCGGGCTCCAGGAGGAATTCTTCGCCGCCGAGGGCGCACCGTCCCCGCCCGCTGATCACCAGCATGGCGTCGTCCACATCGTGGTGGTGCAGGGGGATCTCCGCCCCGGGAGCCAGCACCAGCTCCGCCAGCTGGATGCCTGTGGCGCCCAGCGCCCGGCCGACGGCCGTCCGCTGGGCGACGCCCGGAAAGGCGCTCACCGCCTGCACCTCCTCCAGTCGGATGTATCCCATGCGTCGTACCCTCAGAACAGCCCCGTGATCTTCCCCGTCTTCAGGTCCACATCGACGGCCATGAAGGCCGGCCGCGAGGGCAGTCCCGGCATGGTGGGGAAGTCGCCGGCCAGCGGATACAGGAATCCCGCGCCGACGCAGGCCCGGAGGTCGCGGACGGTGAGCCGCCAGCCGGTCGGCGCGCCCATCAGGGTGCTGTCGTCGGACAGGGACAGGTGGGTCTTGGCCATGTTCAGGGTCAGCGTCTGGTAGCCGAGGTCCGTATAGAGTTTGATCCGCTCCCGGGCCAGAGGGGTGTAGTCCACGCCGTCCGCGCCGTACAGAAGGGTTGCGGTGGCTTCGATCTTCTCCGTGATGGGCGCGTCGGAAGCGTAGAAGAAGCGGTTTTCCACCGGTTGCTCGGTGACGCGCACCACGGCCCGGGCCAGGTCGATGGCCCCTTCGCCGCCCAGCCCCCAGGCGTCGTGCACCACGGCGTCGTCCGCGCCCAGCTCCACGGCCAGCGCCCGCACCAGGTCCAGTTCGGCGTCGGTATCGGTGGCAAAGCGGTTGATGGCCACGACCACCGGCACCCCGTAGGTTCTGACGATCCGGATATGGGCGGCGAGGTTCGTGCGGCAACCCGCCTCCACCGCGGGCAGGTTCTCCCGCTCCGCCGCCTCCTTCACCCGGGCGTAGGGCATGCCCGGACGCAGCCGGAAGGCCCCGCCGTGCTGTTTGAGGGCCCGCACGGTGGCGACGATCACCGCGCAGTCCACCTGCAGCCCCGGCGTCTGCCGGATGACGACGTCCATGAGCTTGGCGAAACCGCAGTCCGACCCGAAGCCGCTCTCGGTGACCACGTAGTCGGCGAGTTTGAGCGCTGTCAGCGCCCCCACCACCGAGCTGTTCCCGTGGGCCACGTTGGCGAAGGGGAAGCCGTGGACGATGACCGGGTGGTTCTCCGTGGACTGCACCAGATTGGGTTTGATCGCGTCCAGCAGCAGCGCCGTCATGGCGCCGGCGACCCGGAGGTCTTCCGCCGTGACCGGCTTCCCCTCCCGGGTGAACCCGACGACGATCCGGCTCAGCCGCGCCCGGAGGTCCGGGAGATCGCGCGCCAGGGAGTGGATGGCGGCGGTCTCGCTGGCCGCGGTGATGCAGTACCCGGTCTGCCGCGGATAGCCGTTGGCCCGGCCGCCCAGCCCGATGACGATGTCCCGCAGGGCGCGGTCGTTCACGTCCACGCAGCGCGGCCAGGTGACGGTGAGCGGGTCGATGCCCAGCGGGTTGCCGTGCAACAGGCTGGCGTCGATGGCCGCGGCGCACAGGTTCTGGGCCGACTCCACGGCGTGGATGTCGCCCGTGAGGTGGAGGTTGATCTGCTCCATGGGCAGCATCTGGGAGTAGCCGCCGCCGCAGGCGCCGCCCTTGATGCCAAAGGTGGGGCCCTTGGAGGGTTCGCGCAGGACGTTGCATACGCTGTGGCCCAGGCGGGCCAGGGCCTGGCCGATCCCCAAACTGGTCACGGTCTTGCCCTCGCCCAGCGGGGTGGGGGTGATGGCCGTGACCGTGATGAACTTGCCGTGGCGGCGATTCTGCAGCCGTCGCAGCACGGCGGCAAAGTCGATCTTGGCCATGAACGGCCCGTGGAGCTCCAGTTCTTCGTCCAGGACGCCCAGGCGATGCGCCACCTCCCGGATCGGCAGGAGCTGCGTCTCCTGAGCGATCTCCAGGTCGCTGGGCACGGGACGTCGGATCTGCACCGTCATCTCATCCTCTCCTCTCCCCCAGGGCCGTCCGTTCGGCCGCCTCCACGACATTCAGCAGGAGCATCGTCACCGTCATGGGCCCGACGCCGCCCGGGACAGGAGTGATGGCCTCGGCGATCTCCTTGATTGCGTCGAAGTCACAGTCGCCGACGAGCCGGAACCCCTTGGGCGCCGCCGCGTCCGGGACCCGGTTCACGCCCACGTCGATGACGACGGTCCCGGGGCGGACCATGTCCGCGGTGATGGCCCGGGGATGTCCCATGGCCGCCACGAGAATCTCGGCCTGGCGGGTGAACGCCGCGAGATGGCGCGTGCCGGTGTGGCACACCGTCACCGTGGCGTTGGCCCCCGGCCGTTTCTGCAGGAGCATCGCGGCCAGCGGCTTGCCCACCAGGTTGCTGCGGCCGCAGATCACCACGTGTTTGCCGCCGGGATCGTACCCGTTGCGGAGGAGCATCTGGACCACCCCGTGGGGGGTGCAGGGCAGGGGGCAGGGCTCCCCGCGCAGCAGCCGGCCGACGTTGATCGGATGAAAAGCGTCCACGTCCTTGTCGGGCGAGATCTCGGCGATGATCCGGTCGCTGCGGATGTGCGGCGGCAGCGGCAGCTGCACCAGGACGCCGTGAAACCGGGGGTCGGCGTTCAACTCCCGGACCACCCGCAGCACCTCGTCTTCCGGGGCGGTGGCCGGGAGGCGGATCGTCTCCTCGTCGATGCCGACCTCGGCGGCGCCCTTCGCCTTCGCCGTGACATACGAGACCGAGGCCGGATCTTCGCCGACGAGGATGACGCCCAGACCCGGCGTCAGCCCGCGGCTGCGCAACCTCGCCGCCCGCTCGCGGAGTTCGTCGCGGATCTGGGCGGAGGTGTCGGCTCCGCGCAGGATCCTGGCGGTCATGGTGCTCCCGCCCATCAAGGATAGAGGCGCGCCGCGACGATCCCCATCCGGCCGGTGCCCGATTCTCGGGACTCCGAACGAACGGTCGTATCTTGCTCCTCAACGTACGTAGCGAGGCCTCGCCGGCGGCCCAACGGACTGCGCGTGGGACAGGAGACAATAGAGGGGGAGCCGGAAGGAGGCGAGGAAGAGGTGGGCGATCGGACAGTGGTGCGGTTGGGCCTGACCGGCGATGTCATGCTCGGCCGTCTGGTCGATCACTACGTCCTGGCCGATCCGATGCGCGATCCGGCCGAGATCTGGGGCGACACCCTGGACCTGTTCGCGTCCGCGGACGCCCGGCTCATCAACCTGGAATGCGTCATCGCGGCCTCCGGCCGGCCCCTGCCGGACAAAACCTTCACCTTCCGCGCCCGGCCCCGGGCGATCGAGGTCCTGCGGGCGGCGGGGGTGAACTTCGCCGGGCTGGCCAACAACCATGTGCTCGACTACGGCCCGGAGGCGCTGCTGGAGTGTCTGGACCACCTGCGCGCGGCCGGCATCGCCGCGGCCGGAGCCGGCCGCGATCTCGCCGAAGCCGCCGCGCCGGCGGTGATCACCGCCGGGATCGCACGAGTAGCCGTTGTGGCCTTGACCGACAACGAACCCGGCTGGGAGGCGGGAGACAACCGCCCGGGCGTGCTGGTGGTGCGCTACGACGAGAGGGGCCTGGTTCCGCCCTACCGCGATCGGATCGCCGCCGCCCTCCGTCGGGCGCGGGAGACCGCCGATGTGGTGGTCGTGTGCGCCCATGTCGGTCCGAACTGGGGGCCGCCGTCGCCGGCGATGCGGGCCCTGGCCCGCCAGCTGCTCGATTGGGGCGGGGACCTCTACTGGGGACACTCCAATCACAGCGTGCAGGGCATCGAGTGCTACGGGGACAAGGTCATCATCTACTCGGCCGGCGACTTCGTCGACGATTACGCCGTCGATCCCGAAGAGCGCAACGACCTGTCCTTCTTCATCGAGGTGGCCGTGCGGGGGAGGTCGGTGGAGACGGTGCGCCTGCATCCGGTACACATCGAGGCGCTGCGCGTCAGAAGGGCACCGCCCCGGGAGGCGACCTGGCTCCGCCGGCGGATGGAGGCGCTGTGCCCGCCCATGGGGACGCGCGTGGACGCGGAGAACGGAGTCCTCGTCCTCTCCCCGGCGGCGTCGGGGGTCGAACGATGACGTCGCGACGGCCGCTGCGGCTCTTCGCCGGGTACGTCTTCGATCTGGACGGGACGGTGTATCTCGGCGACCGCCCGCTGCCCGGAGCGAAGGAGACGGTGGCGCGGTTGCGGGAACTGGGACGGACGGTCGTCTTTCTCTCCAACAACCCCCTGCACACCAGGGAGGAGTACGCGTCGAAGTTGACGCGCCTGGGCATCCCCACGGATCCGGAGGCCGTCGTCAACTCCTCCTACGTGCTGGTCCGCCATTTGCGGCGCACCGCCGGGGGCGCCCGCCTGCTGGTCCTCGGGGAGGAGTCGGTGCGGAGGGAGCTGCGCAGCGCCGGGCTCGTCCTCACCGAAGACCCCCGTTGGGCCGACATCGTCGTCGCCTGTTTCGACCGCACCTTCGACTACCGCAAGCTGCATGCCGCCTTCCAGGCGATCCGCCGCGGGGCGCGCTTCATCGCCACCAACCGGGATCCGTACTGCCCGACGCCCGGGGGCGGCCTGCCGGACTGCGGGGCGATCGTCGCCGCGATCGAGACCGCCACCGGTCACCCCCTCGATGAGGTCGTGGGCAAACCCTCGGCGATCATGGCCGGCGTGATCCGCGAGCGGCTGGGCGGCGCAGCGCAGGACAGCCTGATGGTCGGCGACCGCCTGGAGACCGACCTGGCCCTGGCGAAGGCGGCGGGGATGGCTTCGGCCATCGTCCTCACCGGAGCCACCGACGAGGCGGCGCTGGAGCGCTGGCCGGAGAAGCCGGACTTCGTGCTGGAGGGGATCGCCGAGGTTCTGCCGGCCTGACCTCCGCCCACCTGACCTCAGAGGTCGGCCAGGAACGCCGTCTCCAGGGCGACCCGTTCGCGGTAGCGCCGGACCTGCGCCGCGACTTCTGCCGTCGACCATCCCAGTTCTCCGGCCATCAACCGGGCGACCCCCTCCACGCACCCGAGGCCGTGATCGCGATCCAGGACCGCGAGATGGCTGCGCGAGAACATAAAGTCCACCACATGCAGGCACTGCTCCGCCCGACAGGCATAGACGACGTCGGCGGCACGCACAGGCAGCCCCGGGACCAGCGGACGGGCCAGGGCGGGCTCGGAGGCGATCAGCGCTTGAACCGCCGGTTCACGGTCGTCCAGGGGAAGGGTCGCCGTCCGGCAGGGGAGGCGCCTGCCGTCGCGGCGCACCAGGAGATCCACCGTGTCCTCCGCCATCCGGCGGTACGTGGTGAGCTTTCCGCCGACGATGGAGACCAGGCCGGAGGCATGCTGGACGACCTCGTGGCTGCGGGACAACTCGGCCGACCGCGCCGCTCCGCGCTGGACGAGCGGGCGGAGCCCGGCGAACGCCGAGACGACGGCCTGGCGCGGAAGGGAGATGCGCAGGTACCGGTTGAGATGATCGAGAAGATAACGGGCCTCCGCCGCGGTGGCGCGCGGGGCGTCCGCATCGCCCGCATAGGAGTCGTCCGTGGTCCCCAGCAGCACCCGGCCGTACCAGGGGATGGCGAAGGCCAGCCGCCCGTCGTCCGTTTCGGGGATGACGAGGGCGGTGGCCCCGAAGAGGTCGGCGCCGTCGAGGACCAGGTGGACGCCCTTGCTGCGCTCGATGCGGAACGGCACCGCCCCGGCCAGCCCGGCCACCTCCTCCGCCCAGATCCCCGCAGCGTTCACCACGTGCCGCGCCGTGACCTCATAGGTCGTGCCGTCGAGGCGGTCCAGGATCCGGACCCGGGCCGGCGATCCCATGGCCACCGCGGTGACCTCGGAATGGTTCAGGGTAAGGGCGCCGAACCGCCGCGCCGTGGCCAGGACGGCCAGCGTCAGAAGGAGATCGTCGGTCTGCGCGTCGTGATAGAGGAAGGCGGCGCGGAGCCCCTCCACCCGCACCGCCGGGACCAGTGCGGCCGCGTCCGCGGGCCGCAGCCGACGGTGGACCAGGTCGGTTCGGGCCAGCACATCGTAACCCCACAGGCCGGTCCGCAGCGCCAGGGGCGCCAGCGGGCGCAGCAGGGCCGGGATGCCCAACCCCAGGGGTCTGGCGGTCTCCGCATACAGAGGCACGAGGAAGCCGAGGGGACGGACGAGGTGGGGAGCCAGGCGGCGAAGACGTTCGCGTTCGATCAGGGCTTCGCGCACCAGGCCGAGCCGCCCCTGGGGGAGGTAGCGCAGCCCGCCGTGGACGAGTTTGGTGGACCGGCTGCTGGTTCCGCCGGCGAAGTCGCCGCGGTCCACCAGGGCCACCCGGTACCCCCGCGTGACCGCATCCAGGGCCACGCCGGCGCCGGTGATGCCGCCGCCGATGACGAGGACGTCGCATCCGCCCTGAAGGTGCTGCCGGATCTGCGACCGGGTGGGGGGCGCGGCGACCACACCGGCTCTTTCGACGCCGCGCCGGTGTTCTCCGTCGAGAGACGGCCCGAAGCGGACGACCCGGCGGAAACGGAAAAACGGCAAGGAGGGAGCCGGCAACGCCGGCGAATACCGAACGGAGATTTCCACCGTCCCGGAGGGCCTTGTGACGAAGTCCATCACGGTAACCGTCAACGGCACGGTCTACCGCCACGACGTCGAGCCGCGCCTGCTGCTGGTCCACTACCTGCGCGAGGTGCTGGGGCTCACCGGCACCCACATCGGGTGCGACACCACGAGCTGCGGCGCCTGCACCGTGATCCTGGACGGCCTGGCCGTGAAGTCCTGCACCGTCCTGGCGGTGCAGGCGGACGGGACGTCAGTCCTCACCGTGGAGGGGCTGGCCCGCAACGGCACGCTGCATCCCATCCAGGAGGCGTTCTGGGAGGAACACGGGTTGCAGTGCGGGTTCTGCACGCCCGGCATGATGCTCACCGCGCTGCAGATCCTGGACCGGCACCCGGATCCCACCGACGAGCAGATCCGCCAGGGGCTGGAGGGCAACCTCTGCCGGTGCACCGGCTACCAGCACATCGTCAACTCCGTCCGCGCCGCGGCCCGCAAACTCAAGGCCGCCGGCGCGGCACCCATCCCCCGGGCCGGGAGGCCGCACGGATGATCCCCGCCGCATTTGACTATCACCGGCCCGCCTCGCTGGAGGAGGCGCTGCGCCTGCTGCAGGAGGCGCCCGAGGCCAAGCTCCTCGCCGGCGGCCACAGCCTGCTGCCGATGATGAAGCTGCGGATGGTTACCCCGCGCGTCCTGATCGACATCGGGCGGCTGGCCGAGCTGCGCGGGATCCGGGAGGAAGACGGCCGGCTGGTGATCGGGGCCCTCACCACCCACTGGATGATCGAGTCGTCCCCGCTGGTGCGCGTCCGGGTCCCGGCGCTGGCCGAGGCGGCGGGGCGGATCGGCGACGTCCAGGTGCGCAACGTCGGGACGATCGGCGGGAGCCTGGTGCACGCCGATCCCGCCGCCGACTACCCGGCCGTGATCCTCGCCGTGGAGGCGGAGATGATCGCGGTCGGCCCGGGAGGGCGCCGCGCCATCCCGGCGGACGGTTTCTTCACAGGGGTGATGGCGTCCGCCGTCGGCGTCGATGAGATCCTGACGGAGATCCGCTTCCCCCGCCTGCCCGACGGCGCGGGTCAGGCTTACCTGAAATTCCCCCATCCCGCCTCGGGGTTTGCCGTCGTCGGCGTGGCCGCTCAGGTCCGGATGCGAGGGACCCGCTGCGAGGAGGCCCGCGTCGCCGTCACGGGGGTCGGTCCTACGGCCTACCGGGCCACGGCGGTGGAGCGGTTGCTGGCCGGGGGCCCCCTGGACGAGCAGCGGGTGGCGTCCGCCGCAGAGCACGCCGCCGACGGGATCGAACCGAACGAGGACCTCTTCGCCGACGCCGAATACCGCGCGCACCTGGCGCGGGTCTTCACCAGGCGGGCCGTCCTGGTCGCGCGGGACCGCGCCGGGGCCCGCTGACCGGCCCATCCACAGATGGCCACGCGGGAGGAGCTGATCGATCTGCTGTCGGGTCTGGCGCTGTTCGCCGACCTCTCGCGGCCGCAGCTCGAGGCGGTGGTGCACCGGCTGGAGGAGGAATACTTTGCCGCGGGCCAGCGCATCCTCCGCCAGGGGTTCAGCGGCGGCAGCCTCTACATCATCCTGGAAGGAGAGGCCGCGGTCTCCATCGACGGGACGCAGCGCAGCGTGCTGGGGAAGGGGGATTTCTTCGGGGAGATCTCGCTGCTGCTGGGCGAACCGCCCATCGCCGACGTCGTCGCGCTGCGGCCGCTGCGCTGCCTGTCGCTCCCCGGGCCCGAGCTCGCCGAGTTCCTGCTCGCCTATCCCCATGTCGCCTACCGGATGCTGCAGGCCGAGGCCAGACGGCTGCGCACCACCAGCCTATGGCGGTAGGACGCCGCGCCGGCCCGCGACCCCGATCTCCGGCGAAGGGAAGACGGTTGGCACGGAGGGTCCCGGACGGCCGGCCCTTTCCGCCCGGAACATACCCCGTCGTCGTCGTCGGCAGCGGGCCCGGAGCCCTGCAGCTCAGTTACTTCCTGACGCGCCTCGGTGTCGGTCACGCTGTGATCTCCGACGATCCGGGGCCCGGCGGGATGTTCCGGCGCTACCCGCTGTACCAGCGCCTCAACACCTGGTCCAAACCCCACCCGCCCGTTCCGCCCCGCTCCCGCCACTACGCCTGGTACGACTGGAACAGCCTGCTCGCCGACGAGCCCGCCCACCTGGCCCTCCTCCCGGAGTTCATGGCGGGCGACTCCTACTTCCCCACCCGCGCGGAGATGGAGCGGGCCCTGCGCGCCTTCGTCCGCCGGGCCGGGGTGCGCGTCCGCTACGGCTGCCGGTGGGAGGGGACCCGCCGGGACGACCACGGATTCATCCTCGACAGTTCCGACGGAGAGTACCGGTGCCGCGTCGCGGTGTTCGCCGTCGGGATGGCGCAACCGTGGAAACCGCAGATCCCGGGGATCGACCTGGTCCCGCACTATGCGGATGCGCCCCCGGCCAAGTCGTACGCCGGTAGGCGCGTCCTCATCCTGGGCAAGCGCACCTCCGCCTTTGAGATGGCCGACGCGCTGTTGCCCTACTGCCCGCAGATCATTTTGGTCTCACCCAGGCCCGTGCTGCTGTCGATCCACACCCGGTCCACCGCCGGGGTGCGGGCGCGGTACCTGCTCCCCTACGAAGACCACCTGTTGGGTGGAGGCGTGTTCATGCTGGACGCCGCCACCAGTCTCATCGAGCGCCGGGGCGAGGGGTACCGCGTGCGGGCGTCGGGGACGACCCGGCCGGGGGAGTTCACCTTCGAGGTCGACCGGGTCGTCGCCGCCACCGGGTGGACGACGCCGCTTCAGGATCTGCGGAGTCTCGGGGTGGCCACCATCAGCCAGGACCGCCTGCCCGCGCTGACGCCGTTCTGGGAAAGCAGCACCGTCCCGGGGATCTTTTTCGCCGGCGCGGTCACCCAGGGCGCGGTGGGACTGCGCAAGCACGGGATCCCAAGCAACTCCGGGGGGCTGGGCGGGTTTCGGCACAACGCCCGCATCCTGGCCCTGCACCTGAGGGAGACCTACTTTGGCCGGCCGGTCCGCCGTCCTCCGATCGCCAGAGATCGGCTCGTGTCCTACCTGCTGGCCGAGGTGGCCACGGCGGCCGAGTTGTGGAACCAGCGCTCCTATCTGGCGCGAGTCATCGTCTTCGACCCCGCCCGGGGGATCACCGACGGCGGCATCGTGCCCCTCCAGCACTTCGTGGACACCGGCGGTCCCGACGCCGCGGCCGTCGTGCTGGAGACCGATCCCGCAGGCGACCACCACCCCGCGGTCTACGTGCGCCGGGGCGGGAAGGTCACCGAACACGTCCTCCCGGGAGATGTGCTCTACAGGTTCCAGACGGAGGTCTACCAACAAGAGCTCCGCGGCATCTTGCAGGGGCTGCTGTGACCCCCGGTCCAGGCGTGCCGGGGATCTCAGGACGCGGGCTGCTCGGTGGTCTCGCGGAGCCGGCGCGCCACCTCTTTCAGGATCGTCAGGGTGACTTTGGGATTGCGCTCCAGCAGCCTGGTGAAGTCCCACGAGGCCAGGGCCAGCACCGTCGTCGGTTCCTCCGCGATGACGTGGGCCAGGCGCGGGCTCTGATCCAGCACGGAGAGCTCGCCGAAGAACTCGCCGGGCCCCAGCAGGTTCAGCGTGCGGTCGCCCCGCTGCACGCGGGCCCGTCCCGCGGTGATCAGGTAGAACCCGGTCCCCACCTGCCCCTGCCGGACGATGTACCGGCCGGCGGGGAAGGTGATCTCCTCCATGAGGTCGGCGATCGCCCCCAGCGCCCTCGGGCCGAGGCCGCCGAAGAGCGCCACCTTGCGCAGGAGGGCGACCCGCGCTTTCCGCGTCGTCTCCATGGCCGGGGGGTTCTCCGCGGGCGGCAGGGAGTCCTGGGGACGCCGCCTGCGGGAGGAGACCCCGCGGCCGGGCGCCGAAATGTTGCAGTCAACGAAGGGGGTGGGGTGCGCGATGCAGGAGTCCTCTGACGGCAAGTGGGTTCAGGTGGCGGAGAACCGCTGGCGGCGCATCAACCGGCGGGAGTTCCTCAAGCTCACCGCGGGCGCTGCGGGGGCGGCGGCCGCCGCCGGAAGTTTCGGGTCCCTGCTGACGACCGTCGTCCGCGCCCAGCAGCGCGAGCTGCGGATCATGACCTGGAGTCACTTCGTTCCCGCCTTCGACGCCTGGTTCGACCCGTGGGCGGAACGGTGGGGACAGAGCAAGAACATCCGGGTCACCGTGGACCATATCTCCTTTGCCGACATCGTGCCGCGGGCCAACGCGGAGGTGGCGGCGCAGGCCGGCCACGACCTGTTCTTCTTCCTCTCGCCGCCGTCGGCGTTCGAGCAGCAGGTGCTCGACCTCAGCGACATCAACCGGGAAGCGGAACGGCGCTACGGCCCCATGGTGCCCCTGGTCCGCAAGAGCACCTACAACGCCAATACACGGAAGTTCTTCGGCTTCTCCGACAACTGGGTGCCGGATCCGGGCGACTACCTGAAAAGCGTCTGGACGGCGGTGGGGTTCCCCAACGGGCCGGCCTCCTGGGACGACCTGCTCACCGGCGGCCGCCGGATCAAGGAGCGCTTCCGCGAGATCCAGATCCCCATCGGCATCGGATTCTCCCAGGACATCGACTCCAACATGGCCACCCACGCCATCCTGTGGTCCTTCGGAGCCAGCGAGCAGGACGCCGACGAGAACGTCACGCTGAACTCCGAGGAGACGATCCGGGCCGTGGAGTTCGGCGCCACGCTGTTCCGGGAGACGATGAACCCGGCGGTGCTGTCCTGGAACGCGGCCAGCAACAACCAGGCCCTCAACGCCCGGCAGACCAGTTACATCCTGAACTCGATCTCCGCCTACCGCACCGCCCAGGACAACCGCCTGCCGGTGGCGGACGACATCAACTTCGTCGGCGCGCTGCGCGGCCCGCGGGCCCGCTGGGCCAGCGAGCACGTCATGGGCGTCTGGGTGATCTGGCGGTTCGCCCGCAACCCCGACAACGCCAAACAGTTCCTGCTGGACCTGGTGGACAACTACCGGGACGCGGTGATCGCCAGCAAGCTCTACAACTTCCCCTCCTTCATGGGCTCGGTGGCGCCGAAGAGCGTGCCGGTGGCACAGAAGCCCGACGAAGGGCGGAAGTGGGTCCGGGCGGCCGTGCTGAAGGATCCCTTCGGCAGCAACCCGGTGAACAAACTGGCGGTGCTGGCCGATGCCGAGGCGTGGTCCACGAACCCCGGGCATCCCGGGCCGGCCAACCCGGCGATCGGCGAGATCTTCGACACCTTCGTCATCCCCGACATGTTCGCCAAGGCGGCCACCGGGCAACTGACGGCGCGGCAGGCCGTGGCGGAAGCCGACCGGCGGGTCAAGGAGATCTTTGCCAAGTGGCGCCGGCTCGGTCTGGTCGGCGGCGGGGGACGGGATCGCTAGGCGCCGGTCCAGGCCGTTCGGGGTACGGGGGGATAAGGGGCGGGCGGCCCTTATCCCCTTTCGCCCGTCATAGGGAGCGTCCATGGGATACGTTGAAACGCGAAACCTCCAGAAGCACTTCGGCGAGGTGCGCGCCGTCGACGGCGTAGACCTCGACGTCAGGGAAGGAGAACTCCTCGTCCTCCTCGGTCCCTCCGGCTGCGGGAAGACGACGCTGATGCGGATGATCGCCGGGCTGGAGCAGCCCACGGCGGGGGAGATCTACATCGCGGGGGAGCTCGTGGATCAGGACGTCCCCCCGCGGGCCCGCGGGATCGCCATGGTCTTCCAGAGCTACGCCCTCTACCCGCACAAGACGGCGTTCCAGAACATCGCCTTCCCCCTGGAAGCCCTGGGGAAGCCGCGGGAGGAGATCAAACGCTCCGTGGACTGGAGCGCCGGGATGTTCGGCATCCGGCACCTGCTGGGTCGTCGGCCCCGCCAGCTCTCCGGCGGGGAGCGCCAGCGCGTTGCCCTGGCCCGCTCCGTCGTGCGCCAGCCGCGGGTGTTCCTCTTTGACGAGCCGCTCAGCAACCTCGACGCCCAGCTGCGGGCCGTGGCCCGGTTCGAGCTCAAACAGTTCCAGCGCCAGATCGGCACGACCACCATCTACGTGACCCACGACCAGATCGAGGCCATGGGGCTGGGCGACCGCATCGCGGTGATGAACAAGGGGAAGGTGCGGCAGATCGGGACGCCGCGGGAGGTCTACGACTACCCCGCCGATACCTTCGTCGCCACCTTCCTCGGCTCGCCCCCGATGAACCTGGTCCCCCGCGATGTCCGCACGATCCTCGGATTTCGACCGGAGGCGTTCCTCCCCAGGAGCGCCTACCCCGAGGAGGTCCCGGTGGAGACCTTCCAGTTCCGGGTGCGCGAGGTGGAGCACCTGGGATCCGACCGGCTGGTCTACGGCACGCTGGAGGGCGGCTATCCGCCCGATGTCACGGTGATCTCGAACATTCCCTCGACGATCACGCTGCCCATCACCGACGGGGAACTGTATCCCTTCGCCGTGGCCCGGTCGCACCTGCGGACCTTTGATGCCCAGTCCGGCCTGCGGCGAGACGACCGTGCTGCGTAGGGAAGCCCACCCCGCCGTGGCTCCGGCGGTGATCTTCCGCCGGCGGACCCTGGCCGACCGTGAGGAGGTGCTGGGCCGGATCATGCTGGCCCCGGCCCTGATCTACGTGATCGTCCTGGTGGCCGCCCCGCTGCTCCTGGCCGTCCTGCTCAGCTTCAGCGCCTCGTTTTCCGGTAGCCTGGAGTTCCGCTGGATCGGGCTGCGCAACTTCGCCACCATCATCCGCGATCCCCAGTTCCACCTCGCCCTGCGCAACACCACGCTCTTCACCATCATCTCCCAGATCCTGGTGATGATCCTGGCCGTGACCGCGGCGCACGTCCTGGATGCGGCCTTCCTCGGCCGGCGGGTGGTGCGGTTCCTCCTGCTGCTGCCCTGGGCCGTGCCGGTCTCCCTGGCCGCCATGGCCTGGACCTGGATCTTCGACTCCACCTTCAGCGTGATCAACTGGACGCTCAAGGTGGCCGGGCTGCTGGACGGCTGGTTCTACTGGTTCGGAGACCCGACCCTGGCCATGATTGCGATCATCACCGTGCACGTCTGGCGGATGTTCCCCTTCGCCACGGTGATCGTCCTGGCCGGGATGACCGCCGTCCCCCAGGACATCCGGGAGGCAGCCGTGATCGACGGCGCCTCCTTCTGGCGGCGTCTGTTCCAGGTTCAGCTGCCGCTGCTGTTGCCCATCGTCACCGTCGCCGTGCTCTTCGGCGTCGTCTTCACCTCCACCGACCTGGGCGTGGTCTGGCTGCTGACCCGCGGGGGGCCGTACAACAGCACCCACGTCCTGCCCACCCTGGCCTTCCAGCGGGGCATTCTGGGCGCCAACCTGGGGGAGGGGGCCAGCATCGCCATCTTCCTGCTCCCCGTGCTCCTCGTGGCCGCGGTGGGCATGCTGCGCGTGGCCCGCCGCACGGAGGTGGGGACGTGAGGCGCCGTCGGGTGCTCCGGGTCGTCAAGCGGATCCTGGTGTACGGGGCGGCCCTGCTGTTCACGGTGTTCGCCATCTTTCCCTTCTACTGGATGCTGCTCACCTCGTTCAAGACCAATCGCGATCTCTACGTCGGGGCCACCGACCTGGGCCACATCCCCTGGATCTTCAACGAGGCGCCGACGCTGCAGCATGTCCGGCTGCTCTTCTTCGGCACACCCTACCTGGTCTGGGTGCGCAACACCGTGCTCATCGGCGCGGCCGTGGTGCTGATCACACTGGTCTGCGCCGTGCCGGCCGGCTACAGCCTGGCCCGGCTCACCGGCCGCTGGGGCGAGCGGCTGGGCATCGGCATCTTCCTCACCTACCTGGTCCCGTCCACCTTGCTGTTCATCCCCTTTGCGCGGGTCATCGCCCTCCTGGGGCTGCAGAACACGCCGTGGGCCCTGATCCTGATCTATCCCACCTTCACCATTCCCTTCTGCACCTGGTTGTTGATGGGTTTCTTCCGCTCCATCCCGCGGGACATCGAGGAGCAGGGCATGATCGACGGCTACAGCCGGTGGGGCGTGATCCGGGTCATCGTCCTCCCCCTGGCCGTCTCCGGGATCCTCACCGCCGTCATCTTCGCCTTCACTTTGGTTCTGCAGGAGTTCGTCTACGCCCTGACCTTCATCAGCTCGGTGGGGAAGATGACGGTGAGCCTGGGGGTGCCGGTGGCCCTCGTACGCGGCGACGTCTTCTACTGGGGATCGCTGATGGCCGCCGCCCTCATCACCAGCGTGCCCATCGCCGTCGTCTACAACCTGTTCATCGACCGCTTCATCGCCGGGCTCACCGCCGGCGCGGTCAAGGGCTAGGCGATCGCCCTGGACGTCGTCATCCGGGTCGCGAATCTGCGCAAGGTGTTTGGTCCCACGGTCGCCGTGGACGGGATCTCCTTCCAGGTGCGTCGGGGCGAACTGTTGGGATTCCTCGGACCGAACGGCGCCGGCAAGACGACGACCATCGCCATGCTCCTGGGCCTCATCGCCCCCACCGCCGGGACCGTGCACCTCCTCGGCCTCCCGATGCCCGCCCGCCGCGGGGCGATCCTCGGGCGGGTGAACTTCTCCTCGCCCTACGTGGCGCTGCCCTACGACCTCCTGGTCTGGGAGAACCTCGTGGTCTTCAGCCACCTCTACGGGGTCGGCCACTACCGGCGGAAAATCGAGGAACTCGCCGGCCTGTTCGGCGTCACCCACCTGCTCCACCGCCGCACCGGCAGTCTCTCCTCCGGCGAGACGGCCCGCGTCAACCTGGTCAAAGCCTTTCTCAACGATCCCGAGATCCTGTTCCTGGACGAGCCCACCGCCGCCCTGGACCCCGAGGCCGCCGACACCGTCCGTGCCCTGTTACTCCGGCAGCGGGAGCGGGCCGGCCTGACCATCTTCTACACCTCGCACAACATGCGGGAAGTCCAGCGCCTGAGCACGCGCATCATCTTCCTGCACCGCGGGCGGGTGCTGGCCGACGGCCCCGCCGAGGAGGTGGTGCGGCAGTACGGGAAGACCGACCTGGAGGAGTTCTTCGTCGCTCTGGCCCGCTCCGAGCGAGCCGGTCAGCCGCCGTGAGCGCCCGACGGGTGTGGGCCCTGGTCCTGCGGCAGGTCTACGTGATCCGGCGCAGCTTCGCCCGGATCACCGACCTGTTCTACTGGCCGCTGGTGGACCTGTTCTTCTTCGGCTTTCTCTCCCTCTACCTCGGCCGCCGCCAGGGGGGCGCCGCCCTAGTCGGCCTGCTGCTGGGCGCGCTCATCCTCTGGGACATCTTCTTCCGCGTGCAGCAGGGGATCTCGGTCTCGTTCCTGATGGAGCTGTGGACCCGCAACTTCGTGAACCTCTTCGTCACGCCGATCACCGTTTCTGAGTTCCTACTGGCGATGATGCTGTGGGGGGTGGGCAAAATTCTGATCACGGCCACCCTGATGACGGTCCTGGCGCTGCTCTTGTACGGGTTCAACCTCTTCACCCTGGGCCTGGGCCTGGTGCCGCTGATCACCGGGTTGATCCTTTTCGCCTGGGCGGTGGGGACCATCATCACGGCGATCATCCTGCGCTACGGGCAGAGCGCCGAGACGCTGGCCTGGAGTCTGGCGTTCCTGTTCCAGCCCTTCGGCGCGGTGTTCTTCCCCCTGTCGGTGTATCCGCAGTGGCTGGCCCGGGTCCTGCTGCTCCTGCCGCTCCCCCACCTCTTCGAGGGGATGCGGGCCGTCCTGGCCGGAGGGCCGTTTCCGGTGCGCCACCTGGCCTGGGCGTTCGGTCTGGACGCCGTCTACCTGGCGGTGGCCTTCGCCTTCTTCGGCTACATGTTCGCCCAGGCGCGCGCCCGGGGGTTGCTCCTCAAGCTCCAGGAATGACAGGGACGGGCAGGGCGCCCGGCGGGGTCACAGAATCGTCTTCTCGTGTCCCGCCGCCGCCCCCGTCCCCGCCCCGAGGCGGACGCCATCCGGGCCTTCGGCGCCTACATCCGCCTGCTGCGGGAGCACGCCTCCGCGGCGGGCCGCGGCAACACGCTGCGCCAGCTGGCCCGGGAGACCGGCATCGCCCCCAGCGTGCTCAGCCGCGGCGAACGGGGCCTGCAGGACCTGCGGCGGTCCGACTACCTGGACCGCCTGGCCCCCCACCTCGGCGTCCGCCCGTCGGTGTTGCGGCGCGTGGCGGCCTCGATCTCGGGGCAGGACCTCCTGCGGGTGCGCCCCCTCCGGAGCACAGACGACACCTCCGGCCTGCCCGTCCGCGCGGCGCAGGCGATCCTGTGGGCCCGCCTGCGCCGCGAAGTCGACGCGCTGCGGGAGGCGCCTCCGGAGACCCTGGAGGCCGTGCTGGCCTACCTGGAGTTCCTGGCCCTGCGCAAAGGGAACCGCTGACCCGCCGCCGTAGGTAGTAGGGCGGCGGTATGGTATGGCGGATGTCTCGGCGACGATGATCATCAAGGCCCCGCTGGAGCAGGTCTACCGCGTGGCCAAGGACGTGGAGCGATTTCCGGAGTTCATGCCGGACGTGGAGTCGATCCGCGTGCTGGAGCGGACGGAAGACGGCACCGTGACGGAGTGGGTCGGCCTGGTGCAGGGTCGGAAGGTACGCTGGGTTGAGGAAGACCACTGGGACGACGCCGGCCACCGCTGCGCGTTCCGGCAGCGGGAAGGGGACTTCTCCCGGTACGAAGGGATCTGGCGGTTTGAAGCCGTCCCGGAGGGGACCCGCACCACGCTCGATCTCTCCTATGAGATGGACCTGCCCCTGGCCGGGCCGCTGCTCAGCAGCCTTCTCAAGGTGCTGGTCCGAAAGAACCTGGAGAGCATGCTCACCGCGCTGAAACACCAGCTGGAGGGAACACACCAACCGGGGGGTTCCCGGTCGGCAACCCCTGAAGGGAGAACCCCTCGCACATCCTGAAGGAGGTGGACGATGGACCCGCTCATTCCGTGGCTGTACGCCCGGCTGCGCCTGCGGCTCGACGAACGCGGCCAGTCGGAACTGATCGTCGTGGCGCTGATCATCTTCCTCCTGTGGCTCTTCGTGACGGGCCGGAGGGTCGTCGTCCAATAGGCGGCGCGCCACAGGCCTCGGGGAGCCGAATCGCTCCCCGAGGCCTTTTTTGCGGGAGGGGAGGGGTACAGAACTCAGAGGACGAGAAAACGCCCGACGGATCGCGGACACTATAGGAGGGCGTCAGACACCGGCGCAGGATGAAGACGCGCACACGCAGCATTCCGATTGCCAGGCCGCTGATCACGGACGACGAGAAACGCCGGGTCCTGGCCGTGCTGGATTCCGGCCGCCTGGTGGCCGGCAACCAGGTGCGGGCCTTCGAGGAGGCCTTTGCCGCCTACCTCGGCCTGCCCTTCGCTGTGGCCACTTCCTCCGGCACGACCGCCCTCCAGGTCGCCCTCGAGGCGCTGGGCATCGGCCGCGGCGACGCCGTCATCACCACGCCGTTCACCTTTGTCGCCACGGCCAACGCCATCCTGTACACTGGCGCCCGCCCCATCTTCGTCGATGTCGACGAGAAGACGGCCAACCTCGACCCGAACCAGGTGGAGGACGCGCTGCGCCGCGAAGGGGCCAGGGCCGTCCTCCCCGTCCACCTCTACGGTCTGCCCGCCGAGGTCTCCCTGCTGGCGGAGATCGCCCTGCGCCGTGACGCCCTGCTGGTGGAGGATTGCGCGCAGGCCCACGGCGCGATGCTCCACGGCCGCAAGGTCGGGACCTTCGGCCAGGCCGCCGTCTTCAGCTTCTACCCGACCAAGAATATGACCACGGGCGAGGGCGGGATGGTGGTGACCCCCCGCGAGGAGGTGGCCCGGCGCGCGGCGCTGCTGGTGAATGTGGGGCAGGACGGCGCCGACCCGTACCGCTACGAGCAGATCGGCTACAACTACCGGATGACCGAGATCGCCGCCGCGATCGGGCTGGGGCAGCTGCAGCGGTTGGACGAGCAGAACGCCCTCCGCCGGCGCCACGCCCAGCGCCTGAGCGCCGGATTGGCCGACCTGGACTGGTTGACGCTTCCGGGAGAACCCCCGGGGTCCCACCACGTGTACAACCAGTACACCGTACGCGTCGCCGCGGACCGGGACGGCCTGGCCCGCCATCTGGCGGCGCGGGGCATCGCCACGCGGGTCTACTATCCGCAACTCATCCCCCACTCTCCCGCCTACCGACGGCTTGGCTATGGCGGGACGTTTCCCGTGGCGGAGAAACTGACGCGCCAGGTGCTGTCGCTGCCGGTGCACCCGGCGCTGGCCGAGGACGACGTGGACTGGATCATCGAATCGGTCAGGGCCTTCCCCGGCCCGGGACGGGTCTAGAGGCGCCTCCGGTGGCGCGCCGCGTCCGCGTCGGGGTCGTGGGATTGGGGCAGTGGGGGCGTCACCATGCCCGGATCTACGCCGGCCTGCCCGACGTGGAACTGGTCGGGGTCGTGGATCTCAACCGCGCGGAACTGCGCGGCTTCGTCAACCGCTACCGCACCGCCGGATACACCGACTACCGGGAACTCATCGGCAAGGTGGACGCGGTCAGCGTGGCCGCTCCCACCGCGCTGCACCACGAGATCACGCGCGCCTTTCTCCGGGCCGGGATCCACTGCCTGGTGGAGAAGCCGATCACGACCACCGTGGCCGAGGCGGAGGAGCTGGTGGAACTGGCCGACCGGCGCGACTTGGTGCTGCTGGTCGGCCACGTGGAACGCTTTAAGCCGGCGGTGCGGCGCCTGATCGAACTCAGCCGCGACCCGCTGTTCATTCAGGCCCGTCGGGTGCGTCCCTACGACCGCAACCGGGTGATGGACGTGGGCGTGGTCATGGACCTGATGGTCCACGACATCGACATCGTGCTCTCCCTGGCCGGCGGGCGGGTCACCGACGTCGGCGGGATGGGCGTGCAGATCCACAACTCCCATGAAGACCTGGCCGTCGCCCACCTGTCCTTCTCCTCGGGCTGCGTGGCCTGGCTGCTGGCCAGCCGCGTCTCCGCGGACAAGGTGGCGGAGATCGAGGTCACCACCGCCGACCGGGCCATCCGGCTCGACTACCACAAGCAGCAGATCGCCCTCCATCCCTTCGGCGGCGAGACGGAGCAGATGGCCATCAAGGGCGACGAGCCGCTGCGGGCCGAGCTCCGGCACTTCGTGAACTGCGTGCAGGGGCTGGAACTGCCCCTGGTCCGCGGGGAGGACGGGCTGCGGGCTCTGGAGGTGGCCCTGCGGTTGGGCGAGGTCATGGCGGTGGTAAGCCGACGGGTGCACGTCTGACGCCCGACGTGCGCTGGCACCTCCTCGACCTTTCCTCCACCCGACGGGTCCAGATCATCGACGTCACCGAGTCGCTGCGCCGCATCTGCCGGGAATCCGGCGTCCGCGAGGGGCTGGCCGTGGTCGTCTGCGAGCACACCACCGCCGGGGTCTGCGTCAACGAGGCGGAACCCAATCTCCTGACCGATCTGCAGCGGGCGCTGGAGCGCCTGATTCCTGAAGAGGGGGACTACCGGCACAACCGTCTCGACGACAACACCGACGCGCACCTCCGTGCGGTGCTCATCGGCCACAGCGTCACGCTTCCGATCCAGGACGGGGTGCCGGTGCTGGGAACGTGGCAGCGCGTCCTGTTCGTCGAGCTGGACGGCCCGCGCCGCCGGCGCCTGCGGGTCGGGGTGGGCGGCTAGGCGTCAGGGCCGGACGACCACGCAGGTCGTGACCTTTGTCACGCCCTCGATGCGCTGGATCTGACCGGCAATCCCGGGGAACTCTTTGGTGTGTTCCTGTTCCACGACGGCGATCACGTCGAAGTCGCCCATGGTGACGTGGGCCTCGACGACCCCGTCGATCTGCTGGACGTCCCGGGCGACGGCGGCCGGCGTGCGGCGATCCAGCGAGATGAGGATGTAGGCGGTGTGCGTCACGTCGAGCAACTTCTCCGGCCTCCCCTCGGGTCCTGTTGGGACCGCGGGAGGCGTTGACAGCGCCCAGGCGGTTGCATAGGATTGGGCCAGCACGAGGCCCGCAGTCTTCTGGGGCAGGGTGAGGCCCGCCGGGGGCGGGCCAATTCCCGATCGGCGGTGACAGCCCGTGAGGGCCTGCGTCGGCAGGCCCGTGGCCCGGTGGAATTCCGGGGTCGACGGTACAGTCCGTATGAGGTGAAGACGGCGGGGAGGGCGCGCTGAGGGCCCCTAGGACGCCCGCAACCGGGCGTCTTTTGCTTTTGTCCCCGCCCGGAGAGGAGGGGAGCAGGATGAAGGCACGAGAGGTGGCGGCCGCGGCGATCTTCATCGCCCTGACCTTCGTCGTCACCCGGTACACCGTGATTCCCATTCCGGCAACGAAAGGGTACTTCAACCTGGGCGAGGTCGTCATCTACCTCGCGGCGATCGTCTTCGGGCCGCTGGTGGGCGCCCTGGCTGGCGGAGTAGGGGCCGCCCTGGCCGACCTGGCCGCGGCTCCGCCGTTCGCGCCCTTCACGCTGGTCGTCAAAGGGATCGAAGGGCTGCTCGTCGGCTGGCTCGCCGGCCGGACATCCGCCTCCCGCGTGGGCGCGACGCTGGTCGGCGGGGCCTGGATGGTGGCGGGCTACTTTGCCGTCGAGGTGATCTTCGCCCGGCGTCTGGGCATCGCTCCGACCCCGACCCTGGCCGTGGGTGCGGCGCTTACCGAGGTTCCCTTCAACGTCGTCCAGGTGCTCTCCGGGGTGATCGTCTCCGTCCTGGTCGCCTCGCGGCTGCGCAGCCTGGCGCCCGGACGCCTGGCCTCATGAGACCGCTCACGCCGTGAGGCCGGGAAAGGTGCCCAGCCGCGTGCTGGAACGCGTGGTGTACCCCTACCTGGGAAGGCGGCCCGATGTCCTCCTCCACGCGCACCTCGGCGAAGACTGCGCCGCCGTGGAGTTCGGCGAGTGGGTGGCCGTCCTCACCACCGATCCCGTGACCGGGGCCGCGGCGCATCTCGGTCGTTATGCCGTGCACGTCTCGTGCAACGATCTGGCCACGAGCGGCGCGGAGCCGGTGGCGCTCCTGCTGACGCTGCTGCTGCGCGACGGGACGACCGAGGAGGAACTGGAGCAGATCATGCGGGAGGCGGGCGAGGTCGCCCGCAGCCTGGGGGTGGAGATTGTCGGCGGCCATACCGAGGTGACGCCGGGGATCGACCGGACCATCGCCGTGGTGACGGCGCTGGGACGGGCGCGCCGGGGCCGGGTCCTTTCCGCGGCCGGGGCCCGTCCCGGGGACACCGTCCTGCTGACGAAGAGCGCCGGAGTGGAGGGGACCGCCATCCTGGCCCTCGACCTCGCCGACCGCCTGCGCGGCCGGGTCGAGGAAGAGGTCCTGGTCCGGGCCCGGGGCTTCCTCGAGAAGATCAGCGTCGTCGCCGAAGGTCTCGCCGCCGCCGGCAACGGCGCGGCGGCGATGCATGATGTGACCGAGGGCGGGGTGCTGGGCGGCGCCTGGGAGCTGGCCGAGGCGGCGGGGGCGGGCATCGAGATTCACGCCGACGCCGTCCCGGTGGCTCCCGAAACCGCGGCGATCTGCGCCGCCCTGGGTGTCGACCCGTTGCGCCTCATCGGCAGCGGCGCGATGCTGATCGCCACCTCCTCACCCGAGCGCACCGCCGCGGCGGTGCGGCAGGCGGGGGTTCCCGTTGCAGAGATCGGGGTGGTGACGGCGCAGGAGCGCGTCGTCGTGCGTAGCGGACGGCGGATGCCGCTGGCGGCCCCGGAGGCCGACGAACTCTGGCGGGTCCTGGCCGAGGTCCGCCGGTAGGCCCGCCGGCATCGGGAGCATGGGCAGCCGTCGAGGGCGAGGGGGAACGGAGATGGCGACGGTGGGACAGGAGGGGAGCGCGCACCGCAGGGAAATCTTCAGCTCGCGCTCGATTGCGGAGGTGGGGGTGGCCATCGGCCTGGCCGCCGTCCTGCATCTGGTCCGGCTGTGGGAGATGCCTCAGGGAGGGTCCATTACGCTGGGAACGATGGTCCCGCTGCTGATTCTCGCTCTGCGCCGGGGTCCCGCCGTCGGCGCCTTGGCCGGAGCCCTGTACGGGTTGTTCGAGGGCTGGATCCTGAGCGGTGGGCGGTTCTTCTACCACCCCGTCCAGGTGATCCTGGACTATCCGCTGGCCCACGGACTGCTCGGTCTCGCCGGATTCTCCCCGCGCTACCCCGCCTTCGGCGTCGTTCTGGCGGCCGCGGCGAGGTATCTGGCGCACGTCCTCTCGGGCGTGGTCTTTTTCGCCTCCTACGCGCCTCAGGGACAGCCCGTGTGGCTGTACTCCCTCGGTTACAACATCACGTACCTCGGACCGGAGTTCGCCCTGGCCATCATTCTGACGCTGCTGGTCTGGGAACGCCTGACCCGGCTGACGATCCGGCCCGCCTGACGTGGCTGCCCGCGCCCGGCGGCGGGCGGTGATCCTGGCCGGGGGTCGGCTCCGCGCCGCGCCCCGGCTGCGGGAGCGGCTGCGTCGCGCCGCGCTGCTCATCTGCGCCGACGGCGGCCTGCGGGCGGCCCGGCGACTCGGGCTGCGGCCCGCCGTCGCCGTCGGCGACTTCGATTCGGCGTCCCGCCGCCTGGTCGCCTGGGCCCGGACGCGCGGCGCAACGGTCGTCAGCTACCCCGCGGCGAAGGACAGGACGGACACCGAACTGGCCCTGGAGTGGGCGCTGCGCGCCGGAGCGGCGGAGATCGAACTGTACGGCGCGCTCGGCGGCCGGCTCGACCACCTGCTGGCCAACGTGACGCTGCTGTTCCGGGCGCGGGTCCGCGGCCGATCCCTGCGCATCGTCGATGGACCGGTGGAAGCGTTTCTGGCCACCGCCCGGACCCGCATCGTTGGCAGGCGCGGCGACCTCGTGTCATTGCTGCCCCTGTCGGCGGAGGTGACGGGGATCACGACGCGGGAGTTGCGGTACCCCCTGCGGAATGCCCGGCTGCAACGAGGCCGCACCCTTGGGATCAGCAACGAAGTCATCGGCAGGCATCCCGAAGTGCGGGTCCGCCGCGGGCATCTCCTCGTCGTGGTGACGCGTCGCCGGGCGCGTCCCCGCCGTCGGACGTCGTCCCGCGCCCCGGTATAATAGGTGCCGTGCAGGATTACTGGATTCGCAGCGTGACCGAGGACGGCCACATTCGCGCCATGGCCGCCGTGAGCACGAAGACGGTGGAACAGGCCAGGATCCGCCACGCCACGGCGCCCACGGCCACGGCGGCGCTGGGCCGCACGTTGACCGCGGCCGGGTTGCTCGGCACGATGCTTAAGCAGGGCCAGAGCGTGATGGTCCGGGTGCTGGGAGACGGCCCGCTGGGCGGCGCCCTGGCGATGAGCGACAGCCGCGGCGGCGTCCGCGGCTACGTGGTCAACCCCGACGTGCACCTGCCCCTCACGCCCTCGGGCAAGCTCGACGTGGGCGGGGCGGTCGGCCGCGGCACGTTCCATGTCACGCTGGACCTGGGGCTGCGCTACCCGTATCACGGCAGCGTCCCGCTGGTCTCGGGCGAGATCGGCGAAGACCTGGCCGCCTACCTGTTGACCTCTCACCAGATCCCGTCGCTGGTGGCTTTGGGCGTGCTGATCTCGCCTGACGAACGCGTCCTGGCGGCGGGAGGGTTGATCGTGCAGGTCATGCCGGGCGCCGACGCGCAGGTGATCGACTACCTGGAGGACCGGGCCCGGGCGCTGCCGACGGTCACGGCGATGATCAGCAGCGGGCGGACGCCCGAAGAGATGGTCCAGGCGGCGCTCGGCGAGCTGCCCAGCCGCGTCGTGGAGCGGGCCCCGATGCGCTTCCGCTGCCGGTGCTCGACGGGGAAGGTGCGCGCCGTCCTGGCCAGCCTCGGGCCGGAGGAACTGGGGAGCATCATCCGGGACCAGGGCCGGATCGAAGTGCGCTGCAACTTCTGCGGAGCGCGCTACACCTTCGCGGAGGAGGACGTCGGGGAGATCACCACGCCGTCGTAGCCCCCGCCGCTCCGGAGGCGATCCTCAGCTGGCCCGCCGGACGCGGCCGCTCCGCAGACAGGTGGTACACACCGTCAGCCGGCGGGGTGTCCCCTCGACGAGCACCCGGACGCGCTGCAAATTCGGCAGGAACCGCCGCTTGGTGCGGACCCCGGAGTGACTGATGGTGTGCCCCACGGCGGGCCGCTTGCCGCATACCGCACACTGTCGCGCCATGACCCGCGTATTTTACCACACGGCCCGGGGCAAGGAAAGCCGGACGCGCCGTAGAACAGTGTCGCGGATGGCCACGTCGCCCCCGTCGTCCGAAACCGCCGTCCGACCCGCCGCTGCCGCCGATCCGCTGCTGATTCCCGTCCGGACCATCACGGGTGTCGGGCCGACGCGGGCCCGGCAACTGCAGCGGCTCGGGATCGTCTCCGTCCGGGACCTGCTCTACCATCGCCCGCGCCGCTATGAGGATCGGCGGCATCTGGCCCGGATCGACCAGCTCGTTCCGGGTCAGAAGCAGTCCACCCAGGGTACCGTCGTGGCGCTGAGCGAAAGGCGATACGGGACCTACCAGTTCCAGGCGGCGATCGCCGATGCCGGCGGCGTGCTCCAGTGTATCTGGTTCGGCCAGCGGTATCTCCGGCGGCTCATCCGACGCGGAACGCGCCTGGTGGTGTACGGACGGGTCGAGTACCGGGGTGCGCGCGTCATGACCGTCGAGGAGTTCGAGATCCTGACGGGAGACGAGGACGATGCGCTGCACACCCAGCGGATCGTCCCTGTGCATCCGGCGACGGAAGGCCTCAGTCCGAGACTGCTGCGGACGATCATTCATCGGGCGCTCAGCGCTCATGCCGCAGCGGTCCCCGAGATCCTGCCGCCCGCCCTCCTGGAGCGCGAGGGGTTTCCGGGCCGCAGCGAGGCGTTGTGGGCCCTGCACTTCCCCTCCACGCTGGCCGACGCCGCTGCGGCCCGGGCGCGACTGGCTTTCGACGAGCTGTTTCTCCTCCAGCTCGGCGTCCAGATGCGTCGACGGGCGGTGGCGCAGGTGAACAAGGGGTACCGGTACGACGTCGGAGAGGAGGCGATCCAGGCCTTCGTCGACACGCTGCCTTTTTCCCTGACGTCGGCGCAGCAGCGGGCGCTCCGCGAAATTGTGGACGACCTGCGGGCCCCCGCCCCCATGAACCGTCTCCTCCAGGGCGACGTGGGGTCGGGGAAGACCGTCCTGGCCGCGGCGGCGCTGTACCTGACCGCGCGGAGCGGGCATCAGGGCGTGCTGATGGCCCCGACCGAGATCCTGGCCGAGCAGCACTTCCGCACCATCCGCCGGCTGCTGGACCCCTTGGGCGTCACCGTGGCCCTGCTCACCGGAAGCGCGGGCCGGCGGGACCGGGAGGAGCTTCTGGCCCGCCTGGCGGCCGGGCGGGTCGACGTCGTCCTCGGCACCCACGCCCTGCTGGAAGGGGACGTGATCTTCCACCACCTGGGCCTGGTCATCGTCGACGAGCAACACAAATTCGGCGTGCTGCAGCGCGCTCGGCTGCGCCGCAAGGGGTTCCATCCCGACGTCCTGGTCATGACCGCCACGCCGATTCCGCGCACGCTGATGATGACGCTGTACGGGGACCTGGACGTCTCGGTGCTCGACGAGCTGCCGCCCGGGAGGGGAGTGGTCAAGACCTACTGGCGCGGTCCCGAGAAGCGGCCGCAGGTCTATGCCTGGGTCCGGGAGCAGGTACGCCGCGGCGCCCGGGCCTATGTGGTCTGCCCGTTGATCGAGGAGTCGGAGAAGCTTCAGGTCGAAGCGGCCGTGCACCTGGCAGAACGCCTGCGCACGGGGCTCCTGGCGGGCCTGCCGGTCGGGCTGCTCCATGGCCGGATGCGGCCGGAGGAGAAGGAGCAGGTGATGGCGGGCTTCCGCCGCGGCGACCTCACGGTCCTGGTCACGACCTCGGTCATCGAGGTCGGGGTCGACGTCCCCGAGGCGACGATCATGGTGATCGAGGACGCGGATCGCTTCGGGCTGGCCCAGCTCCATCAGCTGCGCGGTCGGATCGGGCGCGGCACGGGGACCTCCTACTGCGTGCTGCTGGCTCAGGCCGCGACCGAGGAAGCCCGGATGCGCCTGGAGACGCTGGCCGCGACGCATGACGGGTTTGCCATCGCCCAGGCCGACCTGGACCTGCGCGGTCCGGGGGAGCTGCTGGGGACGCGCCAGCACGGGCTGCCCGACCTCCGTGTCGCCGACCTGGCGCGCGATCTGCCGCTGCTGGAGCGGGCCCGCGACGAGGCGGCGCGGCTCCTGGCGGCCGATCCGGAGCTCGCCGACCCCCGGATGCGGGCCACGCGCGAGGAGCTGCGGGCGCTGTTCACGCCGCAGGAGACGGCGGCGGTGGGGTGAGGGTGGTCCAACGGGCGCGCAGGCGGCGGTCCCTCCTGCGGCCGACCGCCGCCCGCGTGCGCCAGGCCGTGTTCAACAGCCTGGCCGCACGCATTCCCGGCAGCCGCGTTCTCGATCTCTTCGCCGGCTCGGGCGCCTTCGGGCTGGGCATGCTGGCCCGGGGAGCGGCCCGGGTGGTCTTTGTCGAGGGCGACGCCGTCCTCGCGGAGGGCATCCGTCGCAGGGTGGCCAAGGAAGGATGGGCGGACCGCGCGCAGATCCTGACCGGGGATGTGATCGCTGCGGTTCGCCGCCTCGACCGCAGGGGGGAGTCCTTCGACCTCCTCTTCATGGATCCACCCTACGGAGGGAGGTGGATCCCGCGGACGCTGCGGGCGATCGCCCAGACCCGTCTGGTGGCGCCCGGCGGGCTGATCATCGCCGAAGGGCACTGGCGGGATCGGCCCGGCGACGAGGCCGGGTTCCGGCGGCTGCGGGAGGTCCGGTACGGCGAGACGGCGCTGTGGTACTACGCGGGGAGCGGGGAGGACGGGCATGACCGTGGGGATCTATCCGGGGAGTTTTGATCCGGTGCACCTGGGCCATCTGGATGTGATCGTGCGGGCGGCGCGCGTCTTTGACCGCCTGATCGTCGCCGTGGCCCGGAACTCCGAGAAGGAAGGTCTGTTCACGCCCGTGGAGCGGCTGGAGATGCTGCGGTCCGCCGTGGGCGATCTGCGCAACGTCGAGGTGGATGCCTTCGACGGATTGACGGTGGAGTATGCGCGGGCGCGCGGCGCCGGGGTACTGGTGAAGGGCCTGCGCGCCGTCGTGGACTTCGAGTACGAACTGAAACAGGCGGCGATGAACGCGCGCCTGGCGCCGGAGATCGATACTGTGTTCTTCATGACCTCGCCGCCCTACTACTTCGTGAGTTCCACCCTGATCAGGGAGGTGGGACGGCTGGGCGGCTCGGTGGCGGGACTCGTGCCCGAAGGCGTCGAGGAGCGCCTGCGGGCCAAGTTTCGCCGGACCTGATTCGGCCACGGTGTGATCGCGGGACCCGGCCGAGTCGGTGACCGGGGCGCCCGGGGAGAGCGGCCCGAGCCGCTCTGCCGGGTTGAAAGGGATGGCGACCTCTGCCTATAATGGACAGTCTGGTTGCGGCAGGTGACGGTCGTGCTGGTGGAGATCCGTGAGCTGGCTCCGGGTGAGACCCTGCGGCTCGCCTTTGAGGAATCCGTCGCCCTGGTCAGCGACGGGAGCACCGTGGAGACGCCGGCCCACGGTCAGGTCCAGCTGCACCGCCGGGTACGGAGTGTACGGCTGCAGGGACATGTGGAAGCCGACATGCCGTTGATCTGCAGCCGATGCCTGGGGAACGTGACCGGACGGCTGGCCGTCGATCTGGACGAGGAGTTCTCTTTGGGCGAGGCCCCGCCTCCCCACGGGGGAGAGCTGGGACCGGAAGACTTCGTGTCCTGGATCGGGACCGACCAGCCGCTGGACATCGGCGAGATCGTCCGCCAGCATCTGCAGCTGGCCGTGCCCATGGCCCCGCTGTGCCGGCCGGAGTGTCGCGGCCTCTGCCCGGTGTGCGGCGCGAACTGGAACGACCTGCTGTGCGACCACTATTGGACGGAGCGGGGAGGCTAGCATGGGGATCCAGAAACACCGGAGGTCGCGAAAGAGCGGGGCGATGCGCCGCGCCCACTGGAAAGCGCGGCCGCTGACGCTCGTGGAGTGCCCGCAGTGCCACCGTCTGATGCGGTCGCACCGCGTCTGCGGGCACTGCGGGTACTACGCCGGCCGCGAGGTGGTCAAGCAGGCGAAGGAGGAGAAATAGCCCGTCGTGCGGATCGCCGTTGACGCCATGGGCGGCGACTATGCGCCCGGGGCCGTGGTCGCGGGATCGATTGCGGCGGTGCGCGAGCTGGGGGTGGAGGTCGTCCTGGTCGGCCCGGAGGCGCGCGTCCGGGAAGAGCTGGGCCGCCATCGCGACGCGCCGCCGCTGGCGATCGTGGACGCGCCCGAGGTGATCGAAATGCACGAGCCGCCGGCGATGGCCCTGCGTCGGAAGAAGCGCGCCAGCATCGCCGTGGCCGTCGACCTGCTCCGCAACAAGGCCGCCGACGCGGTGATGACGGCGGGCCACACCGGCGCCGCCATGGGGGCGGCCCTGCTCGGGCTGGGACGCATCGCCGGCGTCGACCGGCCGGCGCTGGCCGTGGTCCTCCCCACTAAGACCGGGCGGCCGACCATCCTCCTCGACGTCGGCGCCAACGTGGACTGTAAACCCCACCACCTGCTGCAGTTCGCCCTGATGGGGTCCGTCTACGCCAGCGCCGTGCAGGGCACATCCGCCCCGCGGGTGGGGCTGTTGAATATCGGTGTGGAGGAGGGCAAAGGCTCCGAGCTCACCCTGGCCGCCGGCGACCTGCTCCGGGGATCCGGACTGAACTTCATCGGCAACGTCGAGGCGCGGGACGTCTTCAACGGGGTCGCGGACGTCATCGTCTGCGACGGATTTGTCGGGAACGTGGCGCTGAAGTTCGGCCAGGGCCTGGCCCTGGCCATCCGCGACATCGTCAAGGGCGAACTGACCGGGCTGCGGGGCAAGCTCCTGCTCCTCTACCTGACCCCGCTGGCCGGCCGCGTTCGACGGATGTACCGCCGCATTGACTACCGGGAATACGGGGGCGCGCCGCTGCTGGGTATCGACGGCGTGGTGGTGGTGGCCCACGGCAGCAGCAACGCCCGGGCGATCCGCAACGCCATCCGGGTGGCCCAGGAGGCGGCGTCGCGCGGGTTGGTGGAGCAACTTCGTTCCCGGATGCCAGTTCTCGGGGTGAGCACCGGACCATGACCTCCCCCTCTCACCGTCCGACCAGGGGATCGACCGTCGCCGGCATCGGCCGCTATGTCCCGGAGCGTGTCCTGACCAACAGGGATCTGGAACGGCTGGTCGAGACCACCGACGAGTGGATCGTGACGCGCACGGGGATCCGCGAACGGCGCATCGCCGCCGACGACCAGGCCAGCTCCGATCTGGCCGTGGAGGCGGCCCGGGAGGCGATGGCCGACGCCGGCGTCGCGCCCGACGACCTCGACCTGATCATCGTGGGCACGGCCACCCCGGACATGCTCTTCCCGGCCACGGCCTGTATCCTGCAGGACCGGCTGGGCGCCCGCCGGGCGGGCGCCTTCGACCTCTCCGCGGCCTGCAGCAGCTGGGTCTACGGCGCGGCAGTGGCCCACGGCTACATCGTCGGCGGACTGGCCGAAACCGTGCTGGTGGTCGGCGCGGAGACGCTTTCCAAGATCACGAACTGGAAGGATCGCGCCACCTGCGTCCTCTTCGGCGATTCGGCGGGCGCGGTGGTGATGCGGCCCAGCGAACCGGGACAGGGCTTTCTCTCCTTCCACCTCGGTGCCGACGGCTCCGGCGGGCCGCTGATCATCCTCCCGGCCGGCGGGTCGCGCCTGCCCGCCACCGCGCAAACCGTCGAGCGCGGGGAACACTACCTGCGGATGAACGGCCGCGAGGTGTTCAAGTTCGCGGTGCGTCTCATCCCGCGCGCCATTCAGGAAGCCGTCGACCGCGCCGGTCTGGCCCTGGAGGACGTGGACTGGTTCATCCCCCATCAGGCCAACATCCGCATCATCGACGCGGCGGCGGAGCGACTGGGGCAGCCCCGGGAGAAGTTCTTCGTGAACGTGGAGCGCTACGGCAACACCTCCTCCGCCTCGGTGCCGGTGGCGCTGTACGAGGCGGTGCGGGCCGGTCAGATCCGCCGCGGCGATGTCGTCGTGCTCGTCGCCTTCGGCGGAGGGCTGACCTGGGCGTCGGCGGCGCTGCGCTGGACGAAGTGATCGCCTTCGTCTTCCCCGGGCAGGGGGCGCAGTACGTCGGGATGGGTCGCGAGTTGAGCCTCATCTTCCCCGAGGCCCACGAGGTCTTCGAGCGCGCGGACGGGATTTTGGGCCTGCCGCTGTCCAGGCTCTGCTGGGAAGGGCCGGAGGACCGGCTCCGTCAGACGGAGATCACGCAGCCGGCGATTCTGACGGTCAGCGTGGCGGCGCTGGCCGTGCTCCGGCGGCGCGGGTACCGGTGCGACCTGGCGGCCGGGCTGAGCCTGGGCGAATATTCCGCCCTCGTGGCGGTCGGGGCCCTGACGCTGGAGGACGCGCTCCCTCTGGTGCGCCAGCGGGGGCGATTCATGCAGGAGGCCACCGGCGCCCGCCGGACGGCGATGGCCGCCATCCTGGGTCTGGACGCCGAGGCCGTGGTCCAGATCTGCGAGCAGGCCCGGGTGAAGGGCGTCGTGGAGCCCTCCAACTTCAACAGCCCGGGCCAGGTCGTCATTGCCGGCGACGAGGTGGCGGTGCAGGAAGGGATGGTCCTGGCCAGAGCCGCGGGGGCGCGGCGCGCCGTGTTGCTCCCGGTCAGCGCGCCGTTCCACACCAGTCTGATGGCCCCCGCTGCGGAGCGCCTGGCCCCCTTCGTGGAACGGCTCCCCCTGCGGGAACCGGAGGTCCCGGTGGTCAGCAACGTCACCGCCCAGGCCGTGCGCTCGCCGGAGGAGATCAAGCGGCTGCTCGTCCTGCAGGTCTCCCGCCCGGTGTTGTGGGAACAGTCCATGCGCGCCATGGGCCACGTGGAGACCTTCGTGGAGCTGGGTCCCGGCTCCACCCTGTCGGGACTGATCCGTAAGACCGTCCCGCAGGCGCGTGTCCTGCGCGTGGAAGACCGGGCCACCGCCGAGGAGACACTGGCCCGTCTGGAGGCGCAGGCGAAGATCCATGGGCCGGCTTGAGGGTCGGGTGGCGATCGTCACGGGGGCTTCGGGAGCCCTGGGCGGGGCCATCGCCAGGGCCCTGGCCGCCGAAGGCGCCGCGGTGATCGCCCATTACGCCCGGAACGCCGACGCCGCGGCGGTCCTGGTCGACGCCATCCGCCGGGGCGGGGGGCGCGCCGAGGCCGTGCAGGCCAACCTGGAGCGTCCGGAGGGCGCCGCCGATCTGGTCGCCTCCGCGCAGCGCAGCTTTGGCGGGCTGCACATCCTGGTGAACAACGCCGGGATCACCCGTGATATGCTCGTCCTGCGGATGAAGGAGGAAGACTGGCAGGCGGTCATCAATACCAATCTGAGCAGCGCCTTCTACTGCATCAAGGCCGCGCTCCGAGAGTTCCTGCGGCAGCGCAGCGGGCGGATCATCAACATCACCTCGGTGGCGGGGCAGATCGGGACGGTGGGACAGGCCAACTACGCCGCGTCCAAGGCGGGGCTGATCGGATTGACCCGGGCCGTGGCGCGCGAGGTGGCCTCCCGGGGGATCACGGTGAACGCCGTGGCGCCCGGCTTCGTCGAGGTCGGCCTCACCGAGCGCCTGCCGCCCGACGTGGTCCGCAGCTATCTGGAGCAGGTTCCGTTGGGGAGGGCAGGGAAACCTGAGGAGGTGGCGGCGGCCGTCGTCTTCCTCGCCTCGGACGACGCGGCCTACATCACCGGCCAGGTCCTCAACGTGGACGGCGGTCTGGTGATGCGGTAGGGTAAACTGGTCCGGGGGTGGGAGACCCGATGGCTTCCGTGTTCGATCGTGTCAAGAGTATCGTCGTGGAGCAACTGGGCGTCGCGGAAGAGGAGGTGACCCCGGAGGCCTCCTTCGTCGACGATCTCGGAGCGGACTCCCTGGACGTCGTGGAGCTGGTTATGGCCCTGGAAGAGGAGTTCGGCGTGGAGATTCCCGACGAAGACGCCGAGAAGATCGTCACCGTCGGCGAGGCGGTGAAGTACATCGAGGCGCACGCCGGCGAGCACGCCGCCGAGTAACCGCCCGCCTTTCGCTCCTGCCCTTCAGCTGGACGCTCCCATGGCGCTCCATCGCGTAGCAGTCACCGGCATCGGTGTGGTCAGCCCCATCGGGACCGGCAAGGACCGGTTTTGGGCCGCGCTGGTCGCGGGCCAGAGCGGGGTGGGGCCCATCACGCGGTTCGACGCCAGCGGCTTCGAGACGCGGATCGCCGCGGAGGTCCGGGATTTCGATCCCACGAACTGGATGGACCGCAAGGAGGCCCGCCGGAACGACCGGTTCGTCCAGTTCGCCTACGCCGCCTGCCGGATGGCCCTGGAGGACGCCCGCTTCCAGATCACGCCCCGCAACGCCCACCGCGTCGGCGTGCTGATCGGGTCGGGGATCGGCGGGGCGGAGACCTGGGAGGAACAACACCGCATCCTGCTGGAGCGCGGCCCCGGCCGGGTCAGCCCCTTCTTCATCCCCATGATCATCATCAACATGGCCTCGGGGGTGGTTTCGATCCTGCTGGGGGCGAAGGGGCCCAACAGCGCCGTGGTCACGGCCTGCGCCACCGGCGGCAACGCCATCGGCGACGCGGCCCGGATCATCCAGCGGGGCGAGGCCGACGCGATGCTGGCCGGCGGTTCCGAGGCCACCATCACCCCGCTGAGCCTGGCCGGCTTCTGCGCCATGAAGGCCATGAGCACCCGTAATAACGACCCCCAGCGTGCGTCCCGTCCCTTCGACGCCCACCGCGACGGCTTCGTCATGGGCGAAGGGGCGGGGGTGGTGCTGCTGGAGAACCTGGAGCTGGCCCGGCGGCGCGAGGCGCCGATTTACGGGGAGATCGTCGGCTACGGCATGAGCGGCGACGCCTACCACATCACCCAGCCCGACCCGGGCGCCGACGGCGCGGCACGCAGCATCCGGAACGCCCTGCACGACGCCGGGCTAGACCCTTCCGCCGTGGACTACATCAACGCCCACGGGACGAGTACGCCCTACAACGACAAGACGGAGACCCTGGCCATCAAGCGCGTCTTCGGGGAGCACGCCCGGAAGCTCGCCGTCTCCTCGACCAAGTCCATGACCGGGCATCTTCTGGGGGCCGCCGGCGGGGTGGAGCTGATCGCCTGCGCCCTGGCGCTCCAGCACCAGACGCTGCCGCCCACGATCAACTACGAGGTCCCCGACCCGGAGTGCGACCTGGACTATGTGCCGAACACGGCCCGGCGCGCCGACATCTCGGTCGTGATGTCCAACGCCTTCGGCTTCGGCGGCCACAACGCCATCTTGGTCATGCGCAAGTATGACGGCTCCTGAGACCGCGACCACCACTCCTTCCGGTGTGCTCCCGGATCGCGACGCTCAGCTGGCCCGCCTGGAAGACCGCCTCAACGTGCGCTTCCGCGACCGCCGGCTGCTGGACCTGGCGCTCCGCCACGGGTCCTTCGGGGCGGAGGGCCGGGGCGGCCGGCGCGAGAGCTACGAGCGGCTGGAGCTGCTGGGAGACGCCGTCCTCAACCTCGTGGTCTGCGACCACCTCTACCACCGCTATCCCGAGGCCACCGAGGGGGAGCTGGCCAAACTGCGCGCGCGGGTGGTCAGCGAACCCTATCTCGCCCGCATCGCCCAGCGGCTGGATCTCGGGCGCTACATCCTGATGGGGAAGGGGGAGGAGAAGTCGGGCGGGCGCACGCGGCCCTCCATGCTGGCGGACGTGACCGAAGCGGTGCTCGGCGCGGTGTATGTGGACTCGGGCTTCGGCGTCGCCCATGCCGTGGCCACCCGCCTGCTGCAGGACGCCTTCGACGAACTGGAACGGCCGACCGAGGATTACAAGAGCGTCCTGCAGGAGCTGCTGCAGGAACGGGAGCACCGCCTGCCGCGATACCGGATCAGCAGCGTGGAAGGGCCCGACCACGCCAGGGTGTTCGTCGCCACCGTGGAGGTGGGCGGCCGCATGCTCGGCGAGGGGAGGGGACCGAGCAAGAAGCAGGCCGAGCAGGCCGCCGCCCAGGCCGCGCTCCAGCTCCTCCACCGCCGGGCGAAGCGGGGGCATCGGTGAGACACCTGTGGGCCCCCTGGCGGCTGGAGTACATCCAGGCGGAGAAGTCCGCCGGCTGCATCTTCTGTCTCGCCGCCGCCGGGATCGACCGCGAAGACTCCCTGGTCGTCGCCCACAGTCGGCGCGCCTTCGTCCTGCTCAACCTCTACCCCTACAACTCCGGCCACGTCATGGTCGCCCCCATCCGGCACAAGGCCGCCCTGCGGGATCTCGACGACGAGGAGCTGCTGGACCTGAGCCGGCTCGTGGATCGGACGGTCCGGGTACTGGAGCGGGTCCTGCGGCCGGAAGGGTACAACATCGGCCTGAATTTGGGCCGGGCCGCCGGCGCCGGCGTGGAGGATCACCTGCATGTGCACGTCGTGCCCCGCTGGGTGGGGGATACGAACTTCATGCCGGTCCTGGCCGAGACCAAGGTCCTCCCCGAGCATCTCCGGGCCACCCGGGCCCGTCTGGCAGAGGGATTTGCCGCACTGGCCGCGGAAGAACAATAACCCCCCCTGATGGGCCGGTTCGATGAAGACCGTCGGGCAGTTGATGGGGTCTCCGGTGATCTCCGTGGCGCCCACCGAAACGGTGGCTGCGGCCATCGCCCGCCTTCGCCAGCACGGCATCGGCGGGCTGCCCGTGGTGGAGCGCGGCCGCCTCGTGGGGATGGTCACCATCCACGATCTGCTGGGGCGGCCGCCGTACCGTCCCGTGCGTGAGGTGATGTCTCCGGCGGTCGGCACCGTGGCCCCGGGCGAACCGGTGACCACGGCCTACGCCCTGATGGACGCTCACGGCGTCGACCGGCTGGCCGTGGTGGAGGGGAACACGCTGGTCGGCGTGGTGACCCGGGGCGATCTCCTGCAGGAGCTGGGCAAGCTCACCGACCCGCTGACGGAGTTGCCCTGGTCGGGCTCCCTCCGCCAGCACGGCGCCGATCTGCTGAAGGCCGGGCGGGAGATCGCCGTCCTCTTCATCGACCTGGACGACTTCGGGATGGTGAACAAGCTCTACGGGCACGTGGTGGGCGACAACATCATCAAGGCGGTGGCTGCGCTGCTGCTGGGGCGCATCGATTCCGAAACCGATTTTCTCTGCCGGTACGGCGGCGACGAGTTTGCCATCGTCACGACGCGGGACCTGGAGTCCGCGAAGCGTCTGGCTCAGGAGCTGCGCCAGGCTATCGCCGGCGTGGCGGTGCCCGGGGCCTCGCCCGGCGCCATCAGCGGGTCGATCGGCGTGGCCGGAGGGAAGCGGACCCAGGAACGGCAGGACGTGCACTACGAGGCGACGGTGGACGACCTGATCACCATGGCCAGTCGCGCCTCGACGATGGCGAAACGGACGCCGCAGCATGTGCTGCAGGGGGCGGCGCCCGCCCCCACGGCGGCCGCTGCTCCCTCGCCGCGGATCGGGATCCGCCGCGTGGATCTCCACGTCACCGCCCTGCGCGGGGTGGCCACGGTGGAGCTGGAGCACCGGGGCCGCCAGGTGAGCGGCCGGGCGGAAGGACCGGTCCTGGGGATGGGCGGACTGCGTCTGTTGGTGGAGGCGACGTTGAACGCCGTCCGCCAGTATCTGCCCCCGGGATGGGAGGTCGCCCTGGAAGACCTGTCGCGCGCGACCGTGGGCGGATTGGAGGTGCTGCATGTCCTGCTGGTCGCCGCCACCCCGACCCAGGAGGAGCGCCTGCTCGGGTCGGCGTCGTTCGCCGCGGATCCCCATGAGGCCGCGGTCCGGGCGACGATGAAGGCGGTGAACCGGTTGCTGCTCCAGCGCATGGAAGTACCGGCGTGAGGCGCCGTCCCCTCCTGGCTCTGCCCGCCTTCGTCGCGGTCCTCCTGGCCGTCCTGGCCGGAGCGCTGGTTGCCCAGCCGCTGCCGGCGGCGTCGCCGGCTGCGGTCCTGGAGCACCTGCGGATCCTCAGCCAGCAGAACGGACCGCGCGCGGCGGGGACTCCGGGAGATCTGCGGGCCGTCGATTACGTGGCGGGGGAACTGGCCCGGATCGGCTACGCCGTGGAGCGGCAACCATTCCCCTTCCAGTACTTCGAAGAAACCCAACCTCCGCTGCTCACGGTGGTGGGGGAGGCTCCGCGGCGGCTGGCGCCCTCGACGATGCTGTACTCGGCCTCCACTCCGGAGGAAGGCATCGAAGCCGAGGTCGTCGCCGCCGGGCTGGGCCGCCCGGCCGACTTCTCAGGTCTCCGGGTGGAGGGGAAGATCGTCCTGGTCCAGCGGGGGGAGATCTTCTTCCGCGACAAGGTGGCCAACGCCGCCGCGGCGGGAGCGCTGGCGGTGCTGATCGTCAACAACCAGCCGGGGGGCGCCGTGGTGGGCACCTTGATGGCTCCGGCCAAGCTCCCCGCCGTGGCCATTTCGCAGGACGAGGGCCAGGACCTCCTGCGGCGGCTCGCCGCCGGTCCGGTGCGGGTCCGGCTCGTCGTGCGCACCATCTCCGAGGAACGGATCAGTATGAACGTCATCGGCGTCAGGCGCGGCACGGCGCTGCCCGGCGAGGTGGTGGTGGTGGGCGCCCACCGGGACTCGGTGCCGACCAGTCCGGGGGCCAACGACAACGCCTCCGGCACCGCGGCCCTGCTGGAGGCGGGGAGGCTGCTGGCCGGGGTGCGCACCGCCCGCACCGTGCACGTCGTGGCCTTCGGCGCGGAGGAGCTGGGGCTGATCGGCTCCCGCTTCTACGCGCAGCATCCCCCCGGACGGATCGTGGGAATGGTGAACCTGGATATGGTGGGCCGCGGGGTGCTGTCCGTCGGGAACTCCAGCGACGACACCACGCTGGTCGACCTCGCCGAACGGATCGCGGCCCGGCTGCAGCTCCCGGTGGCGAGGTTCAAACTGCGCAGCGGCGCCAGCGACCACGCCGCCTTCGAGGAAATCGGCGTGCCCGCCGTCTTCATCCACACCGGCGACGACCCGGCGATCCACACGCCGAACGACATCGTCGACCGCATCGATCCCCTCCTGGTGGCCAGGGCGGCGACGCTCGCCGCCCACGTCGCGCTGGAGGTCGCCGGCCCGTCGCGCTAACGCTTCTCGCCGGGTTGAGGTTTCCGAATCTCGACCCGGCCGATCCGCCGCCCCACCACGCTCTCGATGGTCACGGTCAGCCCGGCCAGGGGGAACCGCTCTCCGGCCTCGGGAATCCGGCCGAGGTGATGAAAGATGACGCCGCCCAGCGTGGCCGCCCCCTCGGTCTCCAGGTTGACGCCGAAGACATCGCTGAGGGTCTGCAGATCGATGGTCGCATCGACGACGATCCGGTCCGGCTGCGCCAGGTAGATGAGCTTCGGCTGCGGGCGTGACTCTCCCGGAATCTCCCCGACGATCTCCTCCAGGACGTCCTCGATGGTGACGATGCCGGCCATGCTGCCGTACTCTTCGAGCACGACGGCCAGGGGCGGTTTCCCCGTGCGCATCTCCTCGAGGAGCTCGACCACCGGTTTGGTTTCCGGCACGAAAAGGACCGGCCGCATCACGGAGGTCACGGGCGCTCCGGCCCGTCCCGCCGCGTACTCCAGCAACAGGTCTTTGGCCCGGACGCCGCCCACGACGTCCTCGGGTCCGGCGCCGAACACCGGCAGGCGGCTGAACCCGCGTTCGCGGATGATCTCCACGGCGTCAGCCACCGTCGCCGTGCCGGGCACCCCCACCACGGCCGTCCGGTGGACCATGATGTCGCCGACGACCCGGTCGGTGAGGCGGAAGACCCGCCGGACGAGCGACTCCTCCTCGTCCTCGACGACGCCGGCCCGCCGGCTCTCTCCCACCAGCATGACCAGTTCCTCGCGATCGAAGGCCACATGGCGGCCGGGTTCGGCCTGCAGCCCGAAGAGGCGCAGCGTCCGGTCGGCCAGGATGTCCAGGAGCCAGATGAAGGGCTTGAAGATCCGGGAGAAGGCGACGGTGGGCGGAACCACGACGAGGGCGACCGCCTCGGCGTTGTGCAGGGCGATGCTCTTGGGGACCAGCTCGCCGAGGATGATGTGCAGCATCGTGATGAGGAGGAAGGCCAGCGTGATGGAGGCGCTGTAGCGGAGGGCCGCCTCCCAGGGACCGGGCAGCGCGGCCAGGAGCGGGCTGAGCAGCGTGGCCACGGCCGGCTCCCCGATCCAGCCGAGACCCAGGCTGGTCATGGTGATGCCCAGCTGGGTGGCCGCCACGAAGGCCTCAGGGTCTCCGGTGGCCCGGTGCACGAGGCGGGCAAATCGCACGCCTCGCTCCGCCATGCTCGCCAGCCGCGGCCGGCGCGCCTTGGCCACGGCGAACTCCGCGGCGGCGAAGATGCCGTTGGCCGCGACGATGGCCACCACCGCAAGCACCTTGAGCACCATAGTATTCCCTCCGCCATCGATGCTTCCCCGCCGCCGGCAGCGCTCCTCTCCGCACCTTGACGCTGTCTTCGCCGCGAGGCTACAATCGGGGCAACGCGCGCTCCGCGATGATGTCCGTCTGCCGTGCGCCCGCCGGAGCGTGCGCCCACCGGAGGCCGATGACGCAGCCGAGTGGCCCGGACGATCCCGAGAAGCTGGCCGCCTTCGAGGCGAAGCTGGCCTCAGGCGAGCGCATCGAGGCCGGAGAGTGGATGCCGGCCCAGTACCGATTTGAGTGCCTCCGCCTCATCCAGATGCACGCCAACTCCGAGCTGATGGGCGCCCTGCCGGAGCGGGAGTGGATTCCGCGGGCCCCGACCCTGGCGCGGAAGATGGCGTTGGTAGCCAAGGTGCAGGATGAAGTAGGCCACGCCCAGCTCCTCTACCGGGTGGCCGAGGACCTGGGCAAGCCCCGGGCCCAGATGCTGGAAGACCTCCTCAGCGGGAAGAGCAAGTTCCACAACGTCTTCCACTACCCTGCGGAGACCTGGGCGGACGTGGCCGTGATCCAGGTCTTCGTGGACGGCGCGGCGATGCAGACCCAGGGGGCGCTGCGGTCCTGCAGCTACGCCCCGTACGCGCGCGTCTTGAAGCGCATCTGCTACGAAGAAGACTTTCACATCCGCCTGGGGCTCGACGTCTACAAGACGCTGGCCGAGGGCACGGCGGGCCAGCGGGCGATGCTGCAGGACGCCCTCGACCGGTGGTGGCAGCCCATCATGCACTTCTTCGGGCCGCGGGACCAGGCCTCACCGCATCTGGAGACGATGATGCGCTGGCGGATCAAGGTGAAGACCAACGACGAACTCCGCCAGCAGTTCCTGCGCCAGTTCGTGCCGCTCATTGTCGACTACGGCCTGCGGCTGCCGGACCCCCGGCTGAAGTGGAACGAGGCCGAGCAGCGCTACGACTACAGCGAGCCGGACTGGGAGGAATTCAAGCGTGTGATCCGGGGCGAAGGACCGAAGACGGCGGCCCGGCTCCGCCTGCGCAACGACTACTGGAACCAGCATGCCTGGGTGCGCGAGGCAATGACGGCCTGGGGGAGGGCGGCATGACGGGGAGGGAGGAGGGGTTCACGCCGATCGCGTTCTACGAGTACCTGGTGGTCGCGCGGCGGAAGCTGCTGGAGTGGGTCCGGCCGCTGACGCTGGAGCAGTACACGAAGGAGTTCCCCTTCGGCCGGAGGACGGTGCGCGACACCCTGGTGGAGATCCCCTTGGCCGAATGGTCGTATGGGACGCGGCTGGCCGGCGAACCGATGCCCGCCTCGCGCGAGGGGCATCCCTTCACCCGGTTCTACTCGACCGCGTTCGCGCCGCTGGAAGCGGCCTGGGAGGAGCTCGCCGACCGCACGCGGCGCATCCTGCGCGAGGAACGCGACTGGGGCCGCAGGATCGAGTACCGGACGGTCGGCACGACACCGCCGATGCAGATCCGCACCACGGCGGCGGGGGTGGCGATCCAGATGATGACGCACGAGGTGCACCACCGCGCCCAGGTCATGGCCATGTTGCGGCAGCTGGGGGCGAACGCTCAGAACCTCGATTACTCCATCCTGATGTTCGAGCGGCGCGAGCTTCCGGCCTAGGGGCGATGCCGATGCCGGCCCTCCCTGACCTGCTGGGCATGGCGGCCGACCAGGCCGCGCGCATCTACGCCGTCTTCCGCCAGGACACCAAGATCGACCCGCACGTCCACGTCGGCGAGGTACAGGCGACGGACGCGGAGATGGCGCTGGTCCTGGCCAAAGAGCAGTTCGCGCGCCGCGACCCGTGCGTCAACCTCTGGGTCGTGTCCCTCCGGGACATCGCGGCCACGGCCTATGACGACGCCGATCTCTTCGAACCGTCCACCGACAAGAGCTACCGCTTCGGCGGGTCGTATCGGGAGCAGCAGCGGATCATGCGGGCCAGGCGCCGGGAGAGCCGATGATGAACCCGGCGGGCAGCCCCGTCCTGGAACAGGCCGACCTCCGCGCGTCCCTGGCGGCCTACCTGCTGGCCCTGGCCGACGACGAACTGATCCTGGGGCACCGGCACTCCGAGTGGACGGGACTGGCGCCGGACATCGAGTCGGACGTGGCCCTGTCGTCGGTGGCGCAGGAGGAGCTGGGGCACGCCCGGCTGTTCTACGAGCGGGCCTGCGACTTGCGGGGCGGCACCCCCGACACCCTGGCCTACGGCCGGAGCGCCGGGGAGTTCCGCAACGCCGTGCTGGTCGAACGCCCCAACGGCGACTGGGCGTTTACGATCGTGCGGATGTTCCTCTACGATCGTGCCGACGCCGTCCGGCTTGAGGCGCTGGCCGCCGGTCCGGTCGCGCCCCTGGCCCAGCTGGCCGCGGCGCTGCGCCGCGAGGAGAAGTACCATCTCCTGTACGGTGAGCAGTGGCTGCGCCGCCTGGCCGGTGCGACGCCGGAGAGCCGCGGCCGGGTGCAGAAGGCGCTGGAGGCGGCGTGGCCGGGAGCGGAGGCGCTGTTCGAGCCCGTGGAGGGGCAGGATGTCCTGACCGCGGCCGGGGTGATGGCCATCGGATCGGAGGACCAGCGCCGGCGCTGGCGGGCGCAGGTGACGCCGGTCCTGGAGTCCGCGGGGCTGCGGGTGCCCGCCCACCCCGGTGAACACCGGCCGGAGCCCAACGGTCGGGCCGGCGGCCACACCGCGGACCTGCAACTGTTGCTGGAGGAGATGACGTCGGTCTGGCGCAGCGAGCCGGGAGTCCGATGGTGACTCAACCCACCGCCACCGAACGCGCCGTGTGGGAGGCCCTGGAGACCATCGAGGATCCGGAGCTGCCCATCGCCATCACCGATCTGGGGCTGATCGGCGGGGTCCGGGTGGACGCCGGAACCGTGCAGGTGACCCTCGTGCCGACCTTCTCCGCCTGCCCGGCGATCGGCGTGATCCGCGAGGAGATCCGCAGCCGGCTCCTGGCCCTGCCGGGGGTGCGCACCGTGGAGGTGGACCTCGCCTTCGCCGAACCGTGGACGATGTCCCGCATGAGCGAGCGCGGCCGAGCCCGGCTGATCCACCACGGCCTGAGCGTCCCCGCGCGTCACGGGGGTGGGGGAGTGGAGTGCCCCTTCTGCGGTTCCACCAATACCACCCTGGAGAACCCCTTCGGCCCGACCCTGTGCCGGGCCATCTACTACTGTCTGGACTGCCGGAACCCCATCGAGCGGTTCCGCCCACCGGCAGACTGACGCACTCTACCCTGGAGGAGTCCGGCAATGAAGGTCACGCGCGAGCGCCTGCTGGATCGGAACGGCCGGCCCCTGGTGCCCGGGACGAAGGTGAAGGTGACCGGGGAGACGGGCCAGCCCGAGGGGACCGTCGTCCGGGTCCTCGACGACTACGCCGTCCTCACCGTCGTCATCCCCGAGGGCAGGGGGCAGGTCGAGCGGATGTACCGCGTCGCCGACGTGGAGGCGATCTGAGCGAAGCAGTTTACTTTACATAACGGACATTATCGGAAGTTGCCGGGACGGCAACCGACAGCCCCGGGCCGGGCGTGTGACCCGCCGACGCCGCCGTGCAGAGCGCCGGCTGCGATGACCTGGTTGGGCCGGGTGCACTCTGGCCGGCCAAAGTTCAGACCGGTGCACTCGGGGCGGCCAGAGTCAGATCGCGGGCCCGCTCTCTCTGGCAATGACCCGATCGATGAGGCCGTAGGCGCAGGCTTCCTCGGCGCTGAGCCACAGCCCGTGCTCCGTGTCCCGCTCGATGCGCTCCAGCGGCTGGCCGGTGTGGCGCGCGAGGAGTTCGTTCATTTGCCGGCAAAGCCGCCGCAGGGCGGCGGATTGGGCGTCCAGTTCCCTGGAACTTCCATAAAACTTCCCGCGGGGGTGCTGGAGGAGGATGCGGCCTGAGGGTAGCGACAGTCGACGGCCCGGCTGGCCCGCAGCCAGGAGCAGCGCCGCCCCTCCGGCCGCCGTCCCGCTGCAGAGGGTTCCTACAGGGGCCTGGAGCGTCTGCAGGATGTCGTAGACGGCAAGCGCCGCCGCCAGCTCCGCCTGGGCGCAGTTGATCCGCACTGTGATGCCGGCGGTCGGGTCCTGCGACTCCAGGTGCAGTAACTGCGCAATAATCAGATCGGCCGCGACACCGTCGAGCGGGCTGCGGATGAAGACGACGCGCCGCCCGAGCAGCCGGTGGAAGATGTCAGGAACTTCGTGGGAAGAACTCATCGCCCCGTCTCGAATCCATCCGCTCCGTTGCCCTCGGCTTCGTTATCCCCGGCTCCGGCGCCGGGCACGAACAGGTGTTTGCTGACACGCCGGGGGCGTGCTATAATGCCTCCGCACGTCGGGCAGCCGGAGGCGCATCGATGGGCAAGGGACTGACGCGGCGACAGAGGGAGATCCTGACCTTCATCCAGCGCTTCACCGACGCGCACGGGTATCCGCCCTCCGTGCGCGAGATCGGCCAGGCCCTGGGCCTGACCAGCAGCTCGACGGTTCACAGCCACCTCTCCGCACTGGAGAAGAAGGGCTACCTGCGGCGTGACCCGAGCAAGCCGCGGGCGCTGGAGATCCTCAAGGACGAGCGGGAGATTCCCTCCAAGAAGGTCGTCCCCCTCCCCGTCGTCGGGCACGTCACGGCCGGGCTGCCGATCCTGGCGCAACAGAACATCGAGGACTACTTCCCGCTTCCCCAGGAGTTTGTCCGATCCGAAGACTGCTTCATCCTCAAAGTCCGCGGCGACAGCATGATCGACGCCGGCATCTACGACGGCGACCTGCTGGTGGTCCGCCGGCAGCCCACGGCCAAGGACCGCGATATCGTCGTGGCCCGCCTGGAGGATGAAGCCACGGTCAAGCGCTTCTTCCGCGAGAACGGTCGCGTCCGCCTGCAACCGGAGAACCCCCGGATGGAGCCCATCTACGCCCGCGACGTCACCATCGAGGGCGTGGCGCTGGCCGTGATCAGGAAGCTGAACTGACCGGCGCCTCGACGTCCAGCACGCCCGCCGGCCCCCGCAGGACCACCGTCCACCGGTTGATGATGTCCCGGCCGAGGATCGCCTCGCGGCCCAGCCCGACGACCGGGAGCGTGATGTCGCTTCCGGCGACCGAGAGGGTGGCCGCGTAGAGGGGAACGCGGACGCTGTCGCCCGTGGCTCCCCGGATCCGGACCTCTCCCGTCGCGGCAAGCCGGAGATTCCTCGCCAGTCGTTCGGGGATCACGGTGATGTCCGCGCCCGTATCGACAATCGCCGGGACGGCCGAACTCCCCCTGCCCTGCCCGGCGCCCACCCGCACGGGCAGGACCGGGATGGACGGGTGGCGGCTCAGGTCATAGGGGAAGCGCGCCTTCACGAGGCGACGACGCGCGGCGAGCGGAGGTGCACCGTCCGCTCCTGGGGCGTCACCAGGGGCATGGCGATCGATCGGTACCCATACCGGGCGAAGACGCGCAGGGCCAGGGCGCCGAAGTCCCGGTCGTGATCGACGACCCGGCGGTTGATGATCGCCACATACTCGTTCCGGTACCGCTTGGCCAGGCGTGCGCGGTGGGCCTCGAACCACTCCAGATCTGGTCGGATCGACCCGCTCCCCTCGTCCCCTTCCCGGCCCAGGGCGCGCACCAGGGCCTGGCGGACGAAGGCGGTCAGGCTCAGCCCCCGCCGGGCCGCTTCCGCTTTGGCTTCGCGCACCAGGGCCCGGGGCATCCCCCGCAGGTACAGCGTCGCCGTCTCCTGCCCCTGCGCCACGGCATGCTCACCTCTGTTAGCATGCTAACATTGCTCACATCTCCGGTCAACGGCGGCGGACCAGCGCCCGCAGGCGTTCGGCCTGTCCCCGGGGCAGCCGGGCCTCGAGGCGGATGCCGTCGGCCGCGTACTCCTGGCGGAGGACCCGACCCTGCTCGAAGATCTGGGACAGCGTGCCGGCCCGGTTGTAGGGCACGGTCAACCGGACCGTGACCAGGTCCTCCGGCAGCCGCAGGGCGATCTCGCGCAGCAGGTTGAGCAGGCCGACCTGATGGAGGGCGGAGATGGCCACCCCCGTCCCGATCTCGGCGAGGATCGCCCGGACGTCGGCCGGAGGAATCCGGTCCGTCTTGTTCACCGCGACGACCGTGGGTTTGTCCGCCGCCCCCAGCTCGGCCAGCACCCGGCCCACGGCCCGCATCTGCTCCCGCCAGTCGGGATGGCTGCCGTCCACCACGTGGACGAGGAGGTCGGCCTCGGTGACTTCTTCCAGGGTGGCGCGGAAGGCGGCGACCAGCTGGGTGGGCAGACGCGTGATGAAGCCGACGGTATCCACCAGCAGCACCGCCCGACCGTTGGGCAGCGTCACCCTGCGCACGGTGGGGTCGAGCGTAGCGAAGAGCTTGTCCTCGACAAAAACCCCGGCGTCGGTGAGCGCGTTGAGCAGCGTGGACTTCCCGGCGTTGGTGTATCCCACCAGGGCGACGGTGGGAATCTGGGCCTCCCGGCGCCAGCGCCGCTGCAGGGCCCGGTGTCGGCGGATCTCGGCGATCTCGCGCCGCAGGTCGGTGATGCGCCGGCGGATGCGGCGGCGGTCCACTTCCAGCTTGGTCTCGCCGGGGCCGCGCGTTCCGATGCCGCCGCCGAGCCGGGAGAGCATCGTCCCGCGGCCCGTCAGCCGGGGCAGCAGGTAGATCATCTGCGCCAGTTCCACCTGCAGCCGGCCTTCGTGCGTCCGCGCCCGCCGGGCGAAGATGTCGAGGACGAGCGCCGTCCGGTCGATCACCTTCCGGTTGAGGAGGCGTTCCAGGTTCCGCTGCTGCACGGGGGTGAGCTCGTGATCGGCGATGACCAGGTCGGCGTCGGTCCGCAGGCACAGGACCCGGAGTTCGTCCACCTTCCCGGCGCCCAGGAAGGTGGCGGGGGCGGGCCGGCGGCGGTGCTGGACCAGCGTGCCGACAACCTCGGCGCCCGCCGAATCGGCCAGGCGCGCCAGCTCCTCCATCTCGGGGTCGCGGGCGGAGTTCTCTCCGTGCACCCCGATCAGGACGGCGCGCTCGGGGCCGGCCTCACGCACCGGGATCTCAGCCACGGCCGAAGGCGCCCCGCAGCCGGTCCAGCGCTTCATCGAGCCGCCCGTCGGGCACCGTGATCGACAGCCGCACGTAGCCCTCCCCTTCGCGCCCGTATCCTGCGCCCGGGGTGAGCAGAACCCCGGTGCGCTCCAGGACCTGGGCGGCGAAGGCCGCCCCGCTCCCGCCGCCGGGGACGGGAATCCACAGGTAGAAGGTGGCCTTCAGCTCCGGGACGGCCCACCCCAGGTGGCGCATCGCCGCCATGACCCGGTCGCGGCGGCCCTGGTAGACACGCAGGCGGTCCTGCACCGGTTCCGGCGGTCCGGTGAGGGCGGCGATGGCCGCGTGCTGCACGGCCCGGAACACGCCGGAGTCGATGTTGGTCTTGATCTTGCCCAGCAGCCCCACCGCCTCGGCGTTGCCCACGACGAACCCGATGCGCCATCCCGTCATGCAGTAGGTCTTGGAGAGCGAGTGGAACTCCACGGCGACCTCTTTCGCCCCGTCGGCCTCCAGGATGCTCGGCGGCCGGTAGCCGTCGTAGGCGATCTCGGAGTAGGAGTTGTCGTGGGCCAACAGCAGGCCGTGCCGGCGGGCGAAGGCCACGGCCTCGCGGAAGAAGTCGTGCGTGGCGGTGGCGGCCGTCGGGTTGTTCGGGTAGTTCAAAAACATCAACTTGGCCCGTCGCAGCACCTCCGCGGGGACCGCGTCCAGGTCGGGGAGGAACCCGCGGTCGGCGCGCAGCGGCATCGTGTAGGGGATCCCTTCCGCCATGATCGTCGCCGAGCGGTAGACCGGATAGCCCGGGTCCGGGACCAGCGCCACGTCGCCCGGATTGAGCAGCGCCCAGGGCAGATGGGCCAGCCCCTCCTTGGAGCCGATCAGAGCCAGGACCTCGGTGGCCGGGTCGAGGGCCACGTTGAAGCGACGGCGGTACCAGTCGGCCACCGCCGTCCGATACTCCAGGGTCCCGGCGTAGGGCGGGTAGCGGTGGCTGCGCGCGTCCGTCGCGCCTTCCAGGAGGGCGTCGATGATGTGCGGAGGCGGGGGCAGGTCCGGATCTCCCACGCTCAGGTTGATGACGTCCACGCCTTTCGCCTGGAGTTCAGCCTGCCTGCGGTCCAGGTCCGCAAACAGGTAGGCGCCGATCTGCTCCAGTCGCCGTGCGGCCTCCATGCGCTGCCTCCCTACGCTGCCTCCTGCGAGGGCTCGATCGCGTGCCGACGTTACTCTAGCACAGCGGCGATCCGGCGGGCTACCTCGTCCGCGCTCCACTGGTCGACGTCGATCCAGCGGATCCGCGGATCGGCGCGAAACCAGGTGTACTGCCGTTTGGCCAGGCGGCGGGTGTTGCGTTTCAGACGGCGGACGGCCTCCTCCAGCGACACCTGGCCGGTGAGATGGGCGACGATCTCCTTGTAGCCCACCCCCGACATCGCGGGCAGCGTCGGGGCGTAGCCCCGCCGCAGGAGGTCCCGGACTTCGTCCACCAGGCCGGCGGCGATCTGGCTGTCCGCACGCTCGTCAATCCGCCGGTACAGCGCGGCGCGGTCCATCGTCAACCCGACCTGCACCACCCGGCCGACGGGATCTCCCCGTCGCTGCAGCTGCGAGATCGGCGCGCCGGTACGCTCATAGACTTCCAGGGCGCGGATCACCCGGCGGAGGTTGCGGGGATGGATCCGCGCCGCGGCCGCCGGATCGACCCGGCAGAGCCGGGTGTAGAGCGTTCCCGGTGCCGACGCCTCCAGCGCTTCCAGGCGCCGGCGGAGCTCCCAGTCGGGGGCCACGGCGGGGATGGCGAATCCGTTGACGACGGCCCGGATATACAGTCCGGTGCCCCCGACGAGCAGCGGCACCCTGCCCCGCCCGCGAATCTGCCGGATCGCCTCCAGCGCCAGGTCCCGGTAGCGGGCCAGGGTGACGACCTCGTCGGGATCCGCGATGTCCAGGAGGTGGTGCGGGACGGCCCGCCGCTGCTCGACCGACGGCTTCGCCGTGCCGATGTCCATGTAGCGGTAGACCGTGCGGGAGTCGGCGGCCACGATCTCCGCCCCCAGGCGCGCGGCCAGGGCCACCGCGGCGGCGGTCTTGCCCACCGCGGTGGGACCACAGATGACGACGAGCGGCGGTTCTAGGAGCGCCTCAGGAACCATCGCTCGACCTGCTCCAGGGGGAGCGTCACCATCGTCGGCCGCCCGTGGAAGCAGGTGAACGGGTCTTCGGTGCCGGCCAGGTCCTGCAGCAGACGCACCATCTGCTCGCCGGTCAGGGGGTCTCCGGCTTTGACCGCCGTCCGGCAGGCCGTGGCGATCGTCAGCCGCTCCAGCAGGTCCCGCGGGGCGCCGAGCCGGGCGCCCTCCGCGGCCTCCGCCAGCAGATCACGCAGCAGGCGCTCCGCGGAAGCCCCCGCGGCGATCTGCGGCACGGCCCGGAGGAGCACCGTGCGCTCGCCGAAGGGTTCCAGATTGAAGCCCAGCGCCTCGAGCGCGGTGCGCACCATTCCCAGCACCGCCCACTCGCCCGGGGTGAGGTCGATCGCCCGGGGCGCGACCTGGGCCTGGGCCACAGCGTCCTGGGCCGCCCGCCCGCGCAGCAGGCGTTCGTAGAGCACCCGTTCGTGGGCCGCGTGCTGGTCGATGACGATCAAACCGTCGTCGCTCTGGGCCAGGAGGTAGGTCCGGTGCAGCTGGCCGAGCAGGCGCATCCGCGGCAGGCGGCCGGCAGCGGCCAGGGCCTCGCCGGCCGGCGCTGCCGAAGGGGCGACGGGCCCGCCGCCCAGAGGCAGCTCGCCGGAGGGCACTCCGACCGGCCGCAGGGCCGCGGCTTCGACGGGCCGGATCAGCCGGGCTCCGCGCAGGACGTCGCGGACGCCGTGCGCCACCGCGCCGAAGATCCGGTGGTCGTCGTCGAAGCGGACCTCCAGTTTTCGCGGGTGGACGTTGACGTCCACGCGGCGTCGGGGCAGATCGAGGAAGAGGACGTAGACCGGATGCCGGCCGGAGGGGACGATCTGCCGATAGGCCTGGTCCACCGCGCCGCTGACGACGCGGCTGGAGACGGGCCGCCCGTTGACGAAGAGATACTGCAGGCTGCGGTCTCCCCGGCTTGTCTCCGGCCGCCCCAGCCACCCCCGCAACCGGAGTTCTCCGTCCTGGCGATCGAAGGCCAGGCCGCGGGAGAGCAGCGCCTCGCCGAGGACCGCCGCGGCCCGGTCGGCGGGGGAGGCCGCGGGCAGGCGCAGCACCGTGGTGCCGTCGTGGCTCATGCGGAAGGAGACGCCGGGATGGGCGAGGGCCAGGCGCTGCACGGCGTCGACGATGAGGGCGAACTCGCGGGCCGGAGATTTCAGGAACTTCCGCCGGGCCGGGGTGTTGAAGAACAGGTGGCGGACGGTGACGACCGTCCCCGGGGGCCCGCCGACCGTCTCTTCGCTTTGGACCTCTCCGCCGGCGATCCGGATGCGTCGTCCCGCCTCGGCGCCGGGTACGGCGCTGGTCAGCTCGAACTGGGAGACCGCGGCGATACTGGGCAGGGCTTCACCGCGGAATCCGAGGGTGCGGACCTCGGCCAGATCCTCCGCGTCGGCGATCTTGCTGGTGGCGAAGCGCCGCACGGCGAGGGCCACGTCGTCGGCATGGATGCCGTGGCCGTCGTCGGCGACCCGAATCAGGGTCGATCCCGCCCCTTCGACCTCCACGACAATCTCCGTGGCGCCGGCATCCAGCGCGTTCTCGACCAGTTCTTTGACCACCGACGCGGGGCGTTCGACGACCTCGCCGGCCGCGATGCGGTCGGCCACGGTGGGGGCCAGGACGCGGATGCGGTTCACGGCGTCTTGGGCCCGTGGCGCTTCATCCGCACCACTTTACCCGGATGCGGGGCGGTGTGGGCGGCGGCGAGACGCTGGCGGGCCTGCTCCCGCAGGGCGTGGAGGACCTGCAGCGCCTCCAGAGGGGTCATCGCCTCCAGGCTCAGCGCCATCAGGGCCTCCTCCACCGGCGAGGGCTGGTGCAGGGGCAGCGGCAGTTGCAGCGCCCCGCTGGCCCGGGACGGGAGCGGCGGCAGGAAGGTCGCGCCGGGCTCACGGATCGTCTGCCCGGCCGCTTCCAGCTGGCGAAGAATGCGCTGGGCGTGCGCGATCACCGGGGCCGGCAGCCCGGCCAGCTGGGCCACGTGGATGCCGTAACTGCGGTCGGCTCCGCCGTCGACCACCCGGCGGAGGAAGATCACCCGCTCCCCTTCTTCCTTGACCAGAACGTTCACGTTGTGCACGCGCGGCAGCACCTGGGCCAGCTCGGTCAGCTCGTGGTAGTGGGTGGCGAACAGCGTCCGGCAGCCGATCTGATCGTGCAGGTGCTCCACCACGGCCCAGGCGATACTCATCCCGTCGTAGGTGCTCGTCCCCCGCCCCACCTCGTCCAGAATGACCAGGCTCCGCCCGGTGGCATGGTGGAGGATGTAGCCCACTTCCTGCATCTCGACCAGAAAGGTGCTGCGGCCCGTGGCAATGTCGTCCACCGCGCCCACCCGCGTGAAGATACGGTCCACCAGCCCGATCCGGGCCGCGGCCGCCGGGACGAAGGAACCCACCTGGGCCAGCAACACGATCAGCGCCACCTGGCGCAGGTACGTGGACTTGCCGGCCATGTTCGGCCCCGTCACGATCAGGATCGCCCGGTCGTGGGTCGACAGACGGGCGTCGTTGGGCACGAAGCGCTCCTCCATCAGGGTGCGCTCCACGACGGGATGCCGCCCGGCGGTGATCTCCAGGACGGGCTCCTCCGCGATCTCCGGCCGCACGTAGGACCAGGCGGCCGCCACCTCGGCCAGGGACAGCCAGGCATCCAGGTCGGCGACGGCCCGCGCCGTCCGGAGCAGCTCGTCGGCGCGCAGGGCGACCTGGTCGCGGACCTGGACGAAGAGGGCGTGCTCCAGATCGCGCATGCGCTCCTCGGCCCCCAGGATCGCCGCCTCGCGCTCCTTCATCGCTTCGGTGACGAAGCGCTCGGCGTTGGCGAGGGTCTGCTTGCGGATGTAGTCGGCGGGGACCAGGGAGAGGTTGGGCTTGCTCACCTCGATGTAGTAGCCGAAGACCTTGTTGAAGCCGACCTTCAGGGATTTGATGCCGGTTCGCGCCCGCTCCTCCGCCTCCAGGCGGGCGATCCAGTCCTTGCCCTCCCTGGCCGCCGTCCGCAGGGCGTCCAGTTCCGTGCTGTACCCGTCGCGGATGATCCCGCCCTCCTGCACGCCGGCCGGCGGCGCCTCCACGATGGCCCGCTCGATGAGCGCCGCCACATCATCGTGGCCGTGGATCTGTCCGGCCGTCTCCCGCAGCGCTGCGGCCGCGGTCCGGGCCAGTCCCTCGGCGAGGAGCGGAAGGCGGCGCAGCGAGGCGGCCAGGGCCCGCAGGTCGCGCGGGGTGGCGGAGCCGTGACCGACGCGCCCGACGAGGCGCTCGAGGTCGGCCACGCCGCTCAGCGCGGAGCGCAGGGCGGCGCGCAGCCCGGCGTCGCGCACGAACTCCTCAACGGCATCGAGCCGGCGGAGGATGGCCTCCCGCGAGGTGAGGGGTTGGAGCAGCCAGGACCGCAGGCGCCGGGCTCCCATCCCGGTCTTCGTCTCGTCCAGGATCTCCAGCAGCGTGCCCTGCACCCCGCCGTCCCGCTGGTTGCCGACGATCTCCAGATTGCGCCGGGTGGCGGCGTCCAGCACCAGGCCGTCGTCGGCGGCATAGGTCGTCAGCCGCCGGATGTGCGCCAGCGGGCTGAACTGGGTGTCCTGGAGGTACTGCAGCAGGGCGCCCGCCGCGGCCACGGCGGCGGGCAGGTGCGCGCAGCCGAAACCGTCTAGGCTGACGACGCCGAAGTGGCGGTGGAGCCGCTGGCGGCCCGTGGTTTCGTCGAAGATCCACGCCGGCTGGACGGTGACGTGGACGGCCGATCCGGCCAGCCCGCGCAGGATCCGCTCCGCCGGTTCGGGGACGAGGATCTCGCGGGGATTGAAGCGGGCGATCTCCTCCGCCAGGCGGGCGTCCCGGCCGGTCCCGGAAAGTTCCGTGACTTGGAACTCGCCCGTGGAGAGGTCGGCCGCGGCGAGACCCCACGCCTCCCGGCCTTGGCTCACCGCCACCAGGAAGTTGTTGGCGTGGCGGGGGAGGAGGCTCTGCTCAATGACCGTGCCCGGGGTGACCACCCGCACGACGTCGCGCTTCACCAGCCCCCTGGCCCGGCGCGGATCCTCCAGCTGGTCGCAGAGGGCGATACGGTACCCGCGTTCCACCAGCCGGGCCAGATACCCCTCGACGGCGTGATGGGGAACTCCGCACATGGGGACCCGCCGCCCCTTGCCGATCTCGCGGGAGGTCAGGGTGATCTCCAGCTCTCGGGCGGCGGCGACGGCGTCGTCGAAGAACAGCTCGTAGAAGTCGCCGAGCCGGAACATCAGCAGCGTGCCCGGAAACCGGGCCTTGAGCTGCTGGTACTGGCGCATCATCGGCGTCAGGTCCACTGGTCCTTCGATGTTCGGCGCCTCGGGGGGCGATCCTCGGAAATTATGAAGTCATCTCGTACTCACTTTCTTCAACCAACCATTTGACGAGGGCCGCTCACCCGGCCTCGCCGTCCCGAGTCCGGCGGCCGGTCCGGGCTCTGCGGGCAGAAACGCAGTGTGAGGACGACCGACAAGCGGGCGATCAAGGAACGGCGGGTCCTCCTGGCCGGCGGCGGGTTGATCCTGGCCCTCCTGGTGGAGCTGGCCCTGGAAGCCGTCGGCTTCAACTCCACGACCCTGAGGGGCTGGCTGATCGCCCTGGGCGCCACCGTCGTCCTGCAGTGCGCGGTCTGGCTGATCCTGCGCCTGGGCTGGGATCGAGCCATCGCCTGGGACCCGCACTACCTCTACGTCCCCATGGCGGCGGCGATCTTCAGCCTCAACCTCTACGCCTACCTCGCCCCCCCGCTGCGCCCGCTGCTGCTGATGGTCTGGTTCGCCATGCCGGCGTTCATGGTCGGCCTGGCCGGCGCCGCGGGCGTCCTCGTCATGTCCACCCTCATGGCCGCCGGCTACGTGGCCAGCGGCGTCCTGCTGGCGGCCCGGGGCTACGATCTCTCCCCGGCCTTCGAAGCGGGCGTGGTCGTGATCTTCCTCATCACCAACGGCTTCACGTCGGTGGTCTACGAACGCCTGCGCCGCGAGCGCATCGAGCGGCGGGTCCTGCGGCAGAAGCTGAGCGAGCTGGCCATCACCGACCCGCTGACCGGGTTGTTCAACCGGCGCCACTTCGAAGAGATCCTCCGTGCGGAGATCGCCCGCATCGCGCGGTACGGCGGACACTGCTCCCTGGCCATGATCGATCTGGACTTCTTCAAACACTACAACGACACCCTGGGCCACCTCGCCGGCGACGCGCTCCTCAAGGAGTTGAGCGCCCTGCTGGCGGGCCACCTCCGCGTGAGCGACGTCTTCGCCCGGTACGGGGGCGAGGAGTTCGGGCTGATCATGGTCAACACGGCGAAGGACGAGGCCATTCTGGCCATGGAGCGTCTGCGCCTGTTGGTCGAGCGGTATCCCTTCCGCGGTGGCGACATCCAGCCCTCCGGCCGCCTCACCATCAGCGCCGGCATCGCCTCCTGTCCCGAAGACGGGCTGGATTATGAAGAACTGGTGCGCAAGGCCGACGCGGCCCTCTATGCGGCCAAGCGCCTGGGCCGCAACCGGGTGGAAGCCGCGCTCCCCGTCTGACCTCCCGGAAACCTCCGTCAAAGTTGCCGCTCCCCCGCCGTCCCCTCCCCCCGGCGGCACGCCGGTTGCTCTTCCCATTCCAACGGGATCGTGCCGGAGGAGCTGGGCACTCGAGGGGGTCGTTCGGATGGTGTACTACGATGCGGTGGACGGCGGTCCGAGCCGGTTTCAGCGCTTTGACTCGCGGCTGCAGACCGTGCTCATCGGCTGGACGGTGAGCGTTACGCTGTTCGTGCTCGCCGTCCACCTGCTGGTGACCAACGCCCGTCTGCTCTCGATCGGACCGTAGGAGCCGTCCGGATGGGCTGGGCACGCCGTGCCCGGCGGGGGACCGCAGAGGGTCGGGGTGACGAACCCCGGCCCTCTGTTTGTCCGGAAAAGTGATCGGCAGCAAGCGATCCGGCACGGAAGTTGCTCCAATCTTCCCTCAACCGCGTATCCCCCCGGGACAAAGGTGGGACGGCTTGTGGGCAAACGGTTGAGGCTGGACGAGGTGCGCTGCGAGATCCAGGACAGCCGGGTCCTGGCCAGGGTACAGCTGAGCAACGGGGGGCTGTCCCACATCGGCCTGGCCACGGGCTTCCTCCCGGAGGCCAACCTGGAACGGGTGGCGGCCCAGGCCACGATCAACGCCATCCGGATGTTCGCCGCCTTCACGGGGGCGGACCGCCCGGTCGTGACCCTGCAGGATGTCGACGTGGTCACCTCGCCGACAACCCGGACGGTGCTCGTGCTGTTGCGGATGGGGCAGGGCGACCAGGCGCGGTTCCTCTCCGGATCGGCGGCCATCCGCGAGGACGCCACCACCGCGGCGGCACGGGCGGTCCTCAACGGACTCAACCGACAGCTGGAAGCCTTGCTGCGCTGAAGCCCGCGGCGGGAAGAGCGCGGCCGGCCGCGTCCCTGCCGCCCGACCGTCTCGGCTATCGGTTCTCGGGTTGGACCGCGTCCTCCGAGGCGTTCGGCGTTTCACCGCCGGTCTGTTCCGCGACCAGGGTCAGCACGCCGTCCACGAGCTGGAACCTCCGGACGAGGCGGACCAGCTTCTCACCCTCGAGGCAGAGGAGTTCCTCGGTACGCGCGGTGACCACGTCGCCCTGCACCTTCTCGACCACGATGAGACGGGTGTCACCGGTGGCGGCGACCAGCCTCCGGCGCGTGCCGGAGAAGGGCACGGAGGTCTGGACCATTTCCGTCTGCGCCGGCTCCGCCCGCGCCGCCGGCGCCGCGGGCGGCGGAGCGGCGACGGCCGGTTTCGACGCCGCCCTCGACTGCGGCAGTCGCCCGGTCACCGGATCGGCGCCGGCCAGGATGCGCCGCACGTAGGCCCGTGACTTGGGTGGAATGCCGCGAGAGCGCAGGACCTTGTTCGGCCCGGAGTGGTAGCCGGCCAGCGCGAGGTCCCAGCGCTGAAAGCGGTTGTAGAGATGGCGGAGGTAGCGCATCCCGCCCTCGATGTTCTGCCGGGTATCATAGGGATTCACGCGGAGCCCGCGCGCCGTGACGGGTCTGATCTGCATCAGCCCGCGGGCCCCCCTGCGGCTCACCGCCGTCTGCCGCCAGCCCGATTCCACGGCGATGAGGTTGTGCGCGATGTGCAGCGGGACGCCGTAGCGCGCCGCGTAGTGCCGGACCAGTTCCTTGACCACGGCCAGGGGGAGGGTCGTGAACCGTGACTTCCGCGGGCGGGCGAAGGCGGGTCCGGGGACGGCGATCAGCACCACCAGAGCCAGCCCGCACGCCAGGACGCGAATCCGCATGCGCATGCTGCCGTACCTCAATCCGGGGAATCGAACACGCAGGGGGACGTGTTCGTCAAGTACTACTACTTCTGCCCGACCGGCCGGGGCGTCAGACCGCTTGTTCGCCGTCTTTGACGCCATTCCTGGCTCCCGCCGACGCTCTTTCCGGGCCGTCAACCCCCCCTCTCGCCGCAGGACGTCGCCGAGCGACTCGCCGAAGAGTACCGCCGGCGGCATACCCCACACCTGGACGACCTGCGCTGACCGATGCCAACCTGGACCACTTTCCCGGAGAAGAAGCTCCCCCGCGAGGCGCAGACCCTCGCCGAGCAGGTCGAGCAGGACGGCGGGCACGTCCTGAGCATCTACCAGGATCCGGTGGGCGAGCACTGGCACCTGTTCTGCCTGCTGCCCATCGACCGGGTGGCGGCCACCCCTTACCAGCGCGACCTGTCCCCGACCCACGTCAGGCGACTGCAGGAAGTGATGAAGAAGATCGATCGCTTCGTCGATCCCATCGTGGCCGTCTCGCCGCGCCCGGGCGCCTACTGGACGCCCAACGGCCACCACCGGCTGGCCGCCCTCAAGAAGCTCAAGGGCGACGTCGTGCCGGCCGTCCTCATCCCCGAGCAATCCGTGGCCTACGAGATCCTCGCCCTCAACACGGAGAAGGCCCACAACCTGAAGGAGAAATCCCTCGAGGTCATCCGGATGTACCGCGCCCTGGCCGAGCAATCTCCGCGGGCCAGCGAGGAGGACTACGCCTTCCAGTTCGAGTCCGCCCACTACATCACGCTCGGCCTGCTCTACGAGGAGAACCGGCGCTTCTCCGGCGGGGCCTTCAGCCCGATCCTCCGCCGGGTGGACAAATTCCTGAAGGTCACCCTGCCGAAGGGGCTGGAGGAACGGCAACACCGCGCCGCGCTGGTCCGGGAGGCCGACGAGATCCTCACCGACGTGGTGGACAAACTCCGCAGGCGCGGCCTGCGCCATCCCTACGTGAAGAACTTTGTCCTGGCCCGCACCACGCCCCTGACCCGCGCCCGCAAAACCCTGCCTTCCTTCGAGACCACTTTCCGCAGGCTGGCCGACAACCTCCGCACCTTCGACGTCGCCTCGGTCCGCTACGAGGACATCGCCCGCTCCGCCCTGATGCCCGGGACCCCAGGGGGCTGAGGCTCGTCAGGTGAGGCCCGCCGGCGGCGCCGGGACCGGCCAGGGTCTTCTCAGCCCGCGCGTCGCTGCAGGGAGATCAGCGTGCCGACCCCGGCCAGAAGGAGGCCCGGAATGATGTACGCCGTGACCCACCAGAAGATGATGAACGCATAGGCGAGCACCTGAACCTGGCCGGAGCCCGGAAACGGGCCCGGTGGGAATCCCTCCGGTGCCATATCGCCGAACCCACCGGAGGAACGCAGCCACAGCCATCCCCCCGTTGGCCCCTGGTATCCCCCTCTGGTTCTGTGGAACAGACCCGGCCTTCTACGGGGGAGAAGAACAGGTTCCTTGCAGAGGTGGCGGAGGGCCGTAGGAATCGAACCTACCGGAGGCCGACCGGCCTCCCGCCGGTTTTGAAGACCGGAAGGGGCACCAGCCCCCGCTGCCCTCCGCGGCACATCGTGAAGAATCAGGCGCCGGCGGGGCGACTGCGGTCCAGCAGGACGCGGACGTCGCCGACGCGGCGCGTCAGCTTGATGCTATCGAAGTACTCCAGGACGGTCAACGCGTACCTGCGGCTGGTGCCCAGGCGGGTGCGCAGAGCGGCCACGGTGACGCTGCCGTGCGTGCGCACCTCGTCGGCCACGGCCTGTTTGATCTCCTCCACCGTGTCGCGGTGGAAGTACACGCCTTGGCCGGCGTCCACGATCGTGCCGTCGTCCAGCAGCGCCCGCCAGGCCCGCTCGAACATCTTGGGATCGGCGGATCGCGCCAGTTCCTCCCTCGACGGCGGGGCGAACCGCCCGTTCCGCAGCGCGGCGGCGATGCGCTCCCGGAGGGCCGACTCTTCGGGATCGACGGTGGGCCGGAAGCCCCGGAGGCGCACCAGCCCGCCCAGGTCGTCGAGCGTCCCCCCGCCGGTGAGTCGGTCGAGGGCCAGGGCATAGGCGCGGTCGTCCCCTCCCCCGAAGACCCGCCGCTTGAGTTCGTCCTTGGCTATCCCGGCCCGCCAGGGTTCGGCCGCGTGGTAGGCGGCCACGGCGTCCCGGATGGCCGTCCCCAGCTCGTCCACCGTCCCGGGATGGAACAGCCGGCCGCGGACGTCGAGAAGACGTCCCGCGGTCACCAGGGTCCGCACCGTCTCGTCGATCTGGGCTCTGGTCGCCGCGACGGTGCGCATGAGGTCCTCCACCGTCAGCCCGGCCGCTCCGGCCCGGCGCACCGCGGCTTCTGCGCGGGCCGGAAGGTCGGCGGGCACGCCGGGTGCGGCGGCTTCAGGCATCCCTCTCCGGCGCAGCGGCGGGTGGGCGTCGAGGACGCGACCGCCGCCGATGGTCAGCATCGGCGAATACCGGCGCACGACGAAGGGATCCCCCGCGTCGGCGACAATGGGGCGCTCCAGCCTGAGTTGCACCAGGCCCCCGTCGCCGGGATCCAGCCGCGCGCGATCCACCAGCGCCGCCCGCCCGATGACCTCGGCCGATCCGAGGTAGACGCGGACCCGGGCCATGTGCGCCAGCGCCGGGACACCGGGCAACAGGCGCAGCTCGACGTCCAGGCGCTCGGTGGGCGTGAAGACGCCGGGCGTGGCCAGCACGTCGCCCCGCGCCACATCGTCCTTTTCGATGCCGGCCAGGTTCACCGCGACGCGCGACCCCGCCTCCGCCGCCTCCACCCTGGCCCCGTGCGACTGCACCCCCCGCACACGCAGCACGCGGCCCGCCGGGAGGAGTTCCAGACTGTCGCCCGGAGCGATGCGGCCGCTCCACAGCGTGCCGGTGACCACCGTACCGAACCCGGCCACGGTGAACGCCCGGTCCACGGGCAGCCGGGCGGGCGCGTCCACGGGCCGGCGGGGGACGGTCTCCAGCGCGGCGTCGATCGCGGCCACGAGATCCGGCATGCCCTGCCCCGTCCTGGCCGAGACCTCGACGATCGGAGCGCCCTCGAGGAAGGTCCCGTCCACCAGCCGGCGGATGTCGGCGCGCACCAGGTCCAGCCATCCGCGGTCCGGGGCCAGGTCGACCTTGTTCAGCACGACGATGCCGGTGCGCACGGGGAGGAAGCGGAGGATGTCCAGATGCTCGCGGGTCTGGGGCATCACGCCTTCGTCGGCGGCGACCACCAGCAAAACCAGGTCGATCCCCGTGGCGCCGGCCAGCATGTTCCTGATCAGCCGTTCGTGGCCGGGGACATCGACGATCCCGACGCGGCGGCCGCCCGGCAGGTCGAAGTGGGCGAACCCCAGGTCGATGGTCATGCCCCGCCGCTTCTCTTCCTCCAGGCGGTCGGGGTCGATGCCGCTGAGGGCTTTGACGAGGGCGCTCTTGCCGTGGTCGATGTGGCCGGCGGTGCCGATTACGTAGTGGCGCACAGCGCGTCGCAGATGGCCCGCTCGTCCCCCGACAGCAGCGTGCGGACGTCCAGCAGCACCGCATCGTGGGCGATGCGGGCGAAGACGGGAGGGCGGTGGCGCCGCAGGGCTCGTTCCACCCCGGCGAGATCGCCCGGGGGCACCAGGACCACGGCCACCGACGGAAGATGCGCCTCCGGCAGGGACCCGCCACCCACTTCTGCCGTCGTCTCCTCGATCCCGATCCGCCACGTCGGCGGAAGGCAGGCGCGCAGCGCCGCCTGAAGGTGCTCCGCCGCATGGCGCAGCTCGTCGGCGGAGCGGGACAGCATCTGCAGCACGGGAATCTCCGTCCAGGCCGTCTCCGGGTCGCGGTACAGCTGGAGGGTGGCGCTCAACGCCGCGTAGTCCAGTTTGTCCATGCGCAGGGCGCGGGCCAGCGGATGGGCGCGGATCTGTTCGATGGCCGCCGCGCTGCCCACCAGCAGTCCGGCCTGCGGCCCGCCGAGCAACTTGTCGCCGCTGAAGGCCACCACGTCGCAGCCGGCCTCGACCGCCTCCCGGACCGTCGGTTCGGGGGGCAGGCCGCGGCGACGCAGGTCCACCAGGCAGCCGCTGCCGAGGTCGTACATCACGGGGAGCCCGTGGCGCCGTCCGATCTCCACCAGGTCGGCCGCCGACACCTCGCAGACGAAACCGTCCATCCTGAAGTTGCTGCGGTGAACCTTCAGCAGCAGCGCCGTCTGCGGCGTGATCGCCCGCTCGTAGTCCCGGGGGTAGGTGCGGTTGGTCGTGCCGACTTCCACCAGGCGCGCCCCGCTCTGGGCCATGACGTCGGGCAGCCGGAACGAGCCGCCGATCTCGACGAGCTCGCCCCGCGAGACGATCACCTCCCGGTCCCGGGCCAGCGCGGCGAGAGCCAGCAGGACGGCGCCGGCGTTGTTGTTCACGGCCACGGCCGCGGCGGCGCCGGTCAGTTCGGTCAGCAGCGGTTCGACGTGCCGGTGGCGGGACCCCCGCCGGCCGGTGTCGAGGTCCACCTCCAGGGTGGAGTAGCCGGCGGCCGCCTCCGCCACGGCCTCCACGGCGCGCGCCGGCAGGGGCGCCCGTCCCAGGTTGGTGTGGAGGATGATGCCGGTGGCGTTCACCGCCCGCGTCAGCGTCAGGGCGGCGCGCGTGCGGGCTTCGCGCAGCGCCCGATCGGCCAGCTCCTCCAGCGCCGGGGGAGGCGCCTCCCCCCGCCGCAGTTCCGCCCGGGTTCTCTCGATCACCGCGCGGGCGGCGTCCGCCAACAGCGTCCGAGGCAGTCCCGTGCCGGCGGCCTCCAGGCGCTGCACCAGGCGCTCGACGGCCGGCAGGTGGCGCAGATCGGCGGCGCCCACGGCGGCTCTACCGGACGATGACCCCGACCAGGATGCCGACGGCCACGGTAATGGCGGTGACGATCAGCCACCGGCGGAGGTCGCTCCGCACGCGGCGCATCAACTCCTCCTCGGGGATGGGGCCGATGGCCGCGGCCGCGCCCGGCCGCAGCCGGATGCCGCACCTGCGGCAGACGATCTTGCCCGGGGGGTTCTCGGTTCCACACTGCGGACAGCGCATCGCGTCCCTCCTGACCTCCGTCCTCCGTCTCTCCGTCCTCCGTCACATCGCCCGGGCCTTCACCCCTGCCCCGCACGCTTTTCCGCGGCGCGCGCCTTCAGACGGTCCACCGCCTCCGGCGGAACGTACTGGCTGCCGATCGCGACCTTCGTGGCCAGATCGCCGCCGTGGAAGTCGGTGCCGCCGGTGACCAGCAACCGGTGGCGTGCGGCCACGTCGAGATAGTGGGCGACCATCGCCGGCGTGTGATCGGGATAGTAGACCTCCAGCCCCTCCAGCCCCGCGCCGGCCAGTTCGGCGATCATCTCGTCCCGGACCCCCCAGCCCGGATGGGCCAGCACGGGAATGCCGCCGGCGCGGAGGATGATCGCCACCGCCTCCTGGGGGGAGAGTTTCATCCGCTCGACGTAGGCCGGCCCACTCCGGCCGATGTACTTCTCGAAGGCTTCCTCCGTGGTCTTCACCGCGCCGGATTCGACCAGCGCCCGGGCGACATGAGGCCGCCCCACCGCGCCGCCTGCGATGGCACGGACCCGCTCGAACCGGATGGGGATGCCCAGGGCGTTGAGCTTCTCGACCATCCGGGCCGCCCGGTTCACCCGGCCGTCCCGCAGCCGCATCAGGAACTGCTGGAACCAGGGCAGGTGGTGGTCGATGAAGTAGCCGAGGACGTGCACCTCGGAGGCGTCCACGTCGGTGTTGATCTCTACGGCGGGAATCACCTCCACGCCGGACCTCCGCCCCGCTTCCAGCGCGGGGTCCACGCCGTCGGTGGTGTCGTGGTCGGCCACGGCGAGGACGGCCACACCCGCCTCCGCCGCCGCCTGCACCACCGCCTCCGGGGCCAGCAACCCGTCCGAGACGGTGGTGTGGGTGTGGAGGTCAATGCGCATGCTCGTCGGTCTCCACAATGCGGGTGATGGACCGGGCCCGGCCCGACTCCTCGTCGATCTCGATCGCCACCGCGTTGAGCTGCGAGGGACCGGAGGCCACCTCGAAACGCACGGGCAGCCCGGTCAGGAACCGCTCGATGATCCGCTCCCGGTCCATGCCCAGCACGCCGTCCCGCGGGCCGGTCATCCCCACGTCGCAGATGAAGGCCGTGCCCCCCGGCAGGATCCGCTCATCCGCGGTCTGCACGTGGGTGTGAGTCCCGACCACGGCGCTGACCCGGCCGTCCAGATACCAGCCCAGGGCGAGTTTCTCGCTCGTCGCCTCGGCGTGGATGTCCACGACGACAACCGGCGTGCGGGCCCGCAGCGCCGCCGCCTCGGTCCGCGCGGCGCGGAAGGGATCGTCCACCGGGGACGGCATGAAGACCCGCCCCTGCAGGTTGAGCACGGCCACGGCGCGGCCGGCGCGATCCGCGGCCACCGCCGCCCCCCGGCCGGGCGTGCCGGGGGGATAGTTCAGGGGACGCAGCAGGCGCGGATCGGCGTCCAGCAGCTCGTAGGCCTCGCGCAGCTGCCAGGTGTGGTTGCCGCCGGTGATCAGGTCCACCCCGGCGGCAAACAGCTCCTCCGCGACGGCCCGGGTGATCCCCGCTCCGCCCGCGGCGTTCTCCCCGTTGGCGATGACGAAATCGGCCTGGAAGCGGCGGCGCAGCTCCCCCAGCCGTTCCGCAAGGATCCGCCTCCCCGGCTTGCCGTGCACATCCCCGACGAAGAGGAGGTGCATCAGCGGGCGTATTCGACGACCCGGGTCTCCCGCAGCACGGTGACCTTGATCTGCCCCGGGTACTCCATCTCCTCCTCGATCTTCTTCGCCACCTCCCGGGCCAGGGTCTGCGCCGCGGTGTCGTCCACGTCAGAGGGCCGGACGATCACGCGCACCTCGCGGCCGGCCTGGATGGCATAGGCCTTCTCCACCCCCGGAAAGGAGGTGGCGATGCGCTCCAGGTTCTCCAGCCGCTTGACGTACATCTCGGCGGTCTCCTTCCGCGCTCCGGGCCGGCTGGCGGAGATGGCGTCCGCGGCGGCGACCAGGATGGCCTCGATGCAGCGCGCCTCCTCTTCCCCGTGGTGGTAGGTGATGGCGTTGAGCACCTCCGGTGGCTCGTGGTACCGCCGGCAGATATCCACGCCGATCGCGCTGTGCGTCCCTTCCACTTCGTGGGTGAGGGCCTTGCCGATGTCGTGGAGCAGACCGGCCCGGCGGCTCAGTTCGGGGTTGGCGCCCAACAGCTGCGCCATCAGCCCGGCCAGCAGGGCCACCTCCACGGAGTGCTGCAGGAGGTTCTGGCCGTAGGAGTAGCGGAACCGCAGTCGGCCCAGCAGTTTGGTTTCCTCCGGGTGGAGGCCGTGCACGCCGGCCTCAAACGCCGCGCGCTCCCCTTCCTCCCGGATGCGCTGCTCGAGCTCGCGCTGGGACTTCTCCACCACCTCCTCGATCCGGGCCGGGTGGATGCGGCCGTCGGCGATGAGTTTCTCCAGGGCGATCTTGGCGATCTCCCGCCGGATGGGATCGAAGGAGGACAGCGTCACGGCCTCGGGGGTGTCGTCGATGATCAGGTCGACGCCGGTCAGCCCTTCCAGGGTGCGGATGTTGCGCCCCTCGCGGCCGATGATGCGGCCCTTCATGTCGTCGCTGGGCAGCGGGACCACGGAGACCGTGACGTCGGCGGTGTGGTCCGCGGCGCAGCGCTGGATGGCGAGGGCGATGATCTCCCGGGCGCGCCGGTCCGCCTCCTCCCGCGCCTCGGCCTCGATCTTCTTCACGATCTGCAGGGCGTCGTCCCGGGCGGCCTGCTCGACCTGGCGCAGCAGCTGCTCGCGGGCCTGCTCGGCGGTCAGCCCCGAGATGCGCTCGAGTTCCGCGCGGTGTCGGGCGAGGGCGGCATTGACCTCCTCGCGCGCCTTCTTAAGTTCGGCTTCCTTCTCGGACAGGGCCCGTTCGCGTTGCTCCAGGGCCTCCGCCTTGCGGTCCTGGGATTCTTCGCGCTGGATCAGCCGTCGCTCGAGACGCTGGAGCTCGGCCCGCTGCTCGCGGATCTCGTGTTCCGCCTCGCGCTTGAGGCGGAACGCCTCGTCTTTGGCCTCAACGATCGCTTCACGTTTCTTCGCCTCGGCCTCTTTCTGAGCGTCCTCGATGATCCGTCGGGCGGCCTCTTCGGCCGATCGAATCCGCGCCTCGGCGACGTATCTGCGCAGGAGATATCCAAGGAGGAAGGCGATCGCCCCCGCCACGAGTACGGTCACCACCAGGGTGGATGTGATGGCGGGTCACCTCCTTTGGGTTGTCGCAGTACGTCGCTTTCTTCTGTCACCTCGTGGTGCCAGACGTTGCCTCGCGCCTGAACGCGCGCTTAACACTACATTCTAGCCGCCGGCGGGCGGCGGGGTCAACCGACGGGCCCCGGAAGCGAATGGCAGAATCCGGAGCGAACCAGCCCGACCGTCACCGGGCCTCGATCCGGCCGACGACCTGGGCCTGGACGGTGTACCCTTCCAGCGTCCGGGGCAGCCGGGATACGGTCTCGGGGCGAGGCCGGTCCAATCCGACCACGATGACCAGCGTCCCGTCCGGCCCGCCGCCCACCCCGACGGAGACCACCCCGGGGAGGGCCATCAACTCCGCCTCATAGCGGGCTCTGACCTCCCGGATGGAGCGGCTCACAGCGTGACCCCCAGAGCGGCGAAGACATGCCCGATGGGTGTGATGACCGTCGTCGTCTCGCTGCCGGCGAAGAGCAGCCCGACGATGCGGTTGTCGGAGTCCAGGACCACCGAGCCGCTGTCCCCTCCCCGGCTCATCGCGCTGGCCAGCAGTTGATCGGTGAACCTGGCCACGCGGTCCCCCCCGTACCGGACATCCACCGTGACGTCCACCTGGAGGATCTCGCCGACGGTGAGCCCCGTGGTCCGACCGCTCTTCCTGACGACGAGGCCGAGCGCCGCAGGCGCGGTCCCCCCAATTGCACCGATCTCCAGGACGGTCGGATCCACCTCCCCGTCCCGCAGCGGCCGGGCGATGGCCGCATCGACGAGGTTCTCGGGGATCTGCGTCGTCGCCGGCTTCAACCGTGCCGGGCTGCGCAGCAGCCGGGCCAGCCAGTTGAACGCCGCCGCCACCGCCCCGGCGGCGGCACCGGCTTCCGCCGCCTCGCGGAACCGGATCGGGACGAAGGCGGTGAGCGCGGCGATCTGGTCGGCCGGCAGCCGGCCGCCGTCGAAGGGACCCGGCTGGAGGATCGGATCTCCGGGAAGCCCGTCGTTTTCGGCCGCCAGCACGTGGTTGTTCGACAGGATGAACGACGCGCCGTCTTTCTTCACCAGGCACCCCAGAGTGCCGGCCGTGACATCCCGGTGACCGATGCTGACGCCGCCGGGCGCGGGACGGACCCGCTCCGTCCGCCGCTGATGAACCCGAATCGGCCCCGTGGCCACGACGTCGGTGGGCACCCCGGCGATCGTCGCGGGGATGCGGTCCCGCGGTGCCAGCTGCGCCGCAGGGAGTTTCCGGGTCACCGAGCACACGATGCTGAGCACCGGCTGGCGGCGGCCGGCCACCGTCTTGAAGCCGAGGCCCGCCGCGACGACGTTGGGACGGGCCAGGAGATCGTGGCGCCTTCGTCGCAGCACCTCGCGGGGCGCGCCGAGGTCCGGGACCACGGCTTCAGCTGTCGCGCCCGGTCAGGGAGAGGACGACCCGCGCGATCTCGGCCTGCCGTCCCTCCCCTCCCGCCTTCCTCTTCGCCACAAGGACAGAGATGAAGTTGAGCACAACGCCCAACAGCAGACCGACGCCGTAGGCGTCGAGGAGGTTGACCTCGCGGTAGGCGGCAATGAGCGCCAGGGCGCTGGGACCGATTCCGACGACGGTCAGGAGGCTGGCGAAGCCGACGACGTCGAGATCGCGTTTCCGGTCGAAGAACCGGCCGAAGTAGAACCCGGCCACGACGCCGATGGCGAAGATGCCGACACTTCCGTCGTGCGCAAACATGGGATCAGCCTCCCCGCGGGGTCCTGCCTGCTCCCGCCCTCATCGCTGCTCCCACAGCGGACCCACCGCCGGCGGAGGTGGTTCGGGGTGCGCCGTCTCTGCCTCCCGCACCGGCGCCATCGCCGGCGCCGCGGCATCGCCCCGCGCCGGCAGCTCGATCAGCCGGTCGGCGTAGGCGTCGTAGTGACGGCTGCAGGTGAACAGGAAGACCTGGTGCTCCGCGGCCAGGGCCCGCAGGACGCGCACCGCGGCGGCACGGCGATGGTCGTCGAAGGTGATGAACGGATCGTCGAACAGCAGCGGCGGCCGCCTGCCTCCCGTCAGCACGGCGACCAGGGCCAATCGGGCGGCGAGGTAGACCAGATCCACCGTACCCCGGCTGAGCTGGGGCTCCTCCGCAGGCACCCAGGCGCCGGCGTCCTCCGACCACACGGACAGCTCGAGGTTCTCCCCCTCCACCTGCATCCGGCTGTAGCGTCCGGCTGTGGCCGTGCGCAGGTACTCGGAGGCCTTCTCCTCGACGACCTGGCGGAGCGGCACCTCGGCGGCGCGGCGGGCCTCCAGCAACCCCTCCAGCGCCATCCGGCAGACGCGGTGGTGCCGGCGGAGTCTGGCCAGCGCCTCCTCCGCCTCGTGCAGCTGCTCTTCCCTGACGGCCAGCTGCTCGGCTTCGGCGGTCAGGCGCTCGACGTCCACGGCCAGCCGCATCTCCCGCCGGCGCAGGGCGGCCAGACGCTCTTCGAGGTCGGGCACCTCGCGCTCCAGTGCCTGGACCTGGAGCGGCGTGAGGCGCTTGGCCGCGACCTCGGGGCTGCGCAGCCGTTCCTCCAGGCCGAAGAGGTCCCGCCGGACGGTCTTCCACGCTTCCACGATCGCTTCGTCATCCCGACCCTCGCGCAGGGTGGCCAGGAAATCGGCCGTCTGCCGGCGCTGCTGGACCAGCTCGCGGTACCGGCGCAGCCGTCCCTCGGCCTCCTCGATGGTGGCACAGCCCAGCCGATCCAACAGCCGCCGGGTTTCGACGGCCAGGTCGTCGAGCTCCCGGGCCAGCGCCTGCCGCCGCCGCTCGCATTCCTCCCGGCGCGCCGCGGCCAGGTGGCGCCGGTGCGCGGCCCGGAGGCCCGTCCGGATCGCCGCCGCGACCACGGCCGCCCCCAGGGCGATCGGGACGGCGGCCCAGGATCCCAGCACCCGCACGGCCAGGCCGCCCGCAACGATGAGCAGCAATCCGGCGGCCGCAGCCAGGCCGGGGAGACGCCACGCGACGGGCTCGAAGGCGGGCTCCTCGAGTTCGCGGCGGACGGCGGCCAGATCCTGTTCGCGGCCGGCCCTCCGCTCGTGCAGCGCGCGCAGACGCACCGTCGCCGCCTCGTCGATCGCCCCGGCCGATGTCGCCGCCTCCAGTTCGCGGTCCAGGGCCACGAGGCGCGTGGTGTACTCCTCGATGCGGCGGACCTTCTGCTCCCACATCTGCTCCTCGCGCCGGCGGGCGGCGAGACGCTCCTCCAGCTGCAGGATCTCGCGGTTGCTCTCCAGCAGCGCCTTCTTGGTCGCATGACTCTCCTCGAGCCGCGACCGCTCCGCGGCCACCGCGAACAGTTCCCGGCGGGCGTGCTCCGCGGCGGCGGCGGAGCGCCGGAGTGCTTCCACCGTCTCACGCAGGGCGGCGACCTTGCGCTCCGCGGCCGCCAGCGCTCCCGGCTCCCTCGCCGCCGCCCCGCGGCTGCCGCGCTCCAGCGTCCTGAGGTAGCCGTCCAGCCGCCGCACCGCCGCGCTGACGTCCTCTTCCCCGCCGCCGATGACGCGACCCAGTTCCCTGCCGATGCTGCTCACGTGGATGCGATCCAGGTGCGCCTGCGCGATGTGCGCCGTGGCATCGAACAGGGCGTCGGTGGGCAGTCCCAGCGCCGCGACGAGACGCTCCTGGACCGCCTTATGCGCCCTCCAGGACTGCCCCAGGCTGTCGGTGAGCACGACCTCGCGCGCGGCGTAGTTCTTGGTCAGGGTGAAGCGCCGGCCGTTCAGTTCGAACTCCAGGAGCAGTTCGGGAGGGTCGTCCGCCCCCCAGGAGCGGTACTGCTCGCGGGACCGGGGCGAGGTCGTGGCCGGGTTCTCGTAGAGCACGGTCCGGATGGCCATGCGCATCGTCGACTTTCCCGCTTCGTTCGGGCCGACGATCACGTTCAGACCGGGCGCAAAGTCGAAGGACGCCTCGGGCAAGCCCAGGAAGCGGCGCAGGACAAGACGGCGGAGGATCACGCCAGCACCTCCCGCCCCTGCAGCACGGCCACACCCATCTGCAGCGCCTCTTCCAGGAGCGGTCGCTCCTCCTCGGACGCCGCGGCGATCTTGTCCTGCATCAGGCGGACGTATCGTCCCAGCACGGTGTCCGGGGAGACCGCGTGCAGGGACCGTTCGTCCACCCACACCTGGGTCCGGTTGGTGATGCGCAGCCGGAAGAACCGATCGGCCAGCTCCTCTTCCAGGGCGCGGGTGTTCAGGATCCGGTCCAGGGGAACGAGACCGGTGAGCGTCACGTCGCAGATCGTCTCCGCATCGGCCGCCGCCTCGATGGCGCGGCGGATGGCGGAATCGTCCGCCGCGGCGACGTCCAGATCGATCCGCCGGTAGACCCGTCGGCCCACCCGCTGCCGCCTGATCTGGGCCGCCCCCGGGGCGGCGATCTCCACGAGCAGGACGTGCCCGGCACCTTCCTGATCGTAGGCCAGCAGCTCGGGCGACCCCGCATACCACGCCGGCGTCGGCGGCCCGACCACTTCCGCCGCCGAGTGCCAGTCCCCGAGCGCCAGATAATCCAGCCCGAGGTCGCGGATCTCCTGCGGGTGGATCACCCCCGGGCCCTCGACGACCCCGGCGCGGTAGAGGGAACCGTGGGTCAGCCCGACGGCGAAGCGGGTCGTCCGACCCCGCGGCCACCCGGCCAGGGGGCTGGTCGCCGCGCCCGGATCGGGCGACCGCCCGATCACCGTGAGGTCCAGATCGGCAAAGGTCACGGTCTCGACAGTGGGACCAAAGAAGATCGTGCTTGGGCAGGCCGTGCGCAGGCGGTCGTGGCCGCCGAGGTACCCGTCGCGACCGACGTCGTGGTTTCCGGCCACGACCGCGATACGGATCTGCGCCTCCTCCAGCCGACGCAGTTCGCGGCCGACCAGGTCCAAGGTGGCGGGGGACGGATGCGGGGAGTCGAACAGATCGCCGGCGATGAGGACCAGATGGACCCCTTCGGCGACGGCCAGGTCCACCGTCCGGACCAGGGCCGCCTCCAGGGCGCGGCGCTGCGCCGCGCCCCTTTCCCCCAGCATCCGAAACGGACGGCCCAGATGGAGGTCGGCCAGGTGCAGGAGGCGGATCACTCCTCGACCTCCGGGTCACCGGTGGCGGTGTACGGACAGATCGAGGCGAAGGCGCAGTACCGGCAGGCGCGGTAGAAGTCCGGGGTGGCCACGAACTGCTGGCGCCGGATTCCCTGGGAGACCCGCTCGATCACGGCGCAGGTCTCCGCCAGCAGCTCGTTGTCCGGGACGGCGCCGCCGACCAGGACGCCCTGCGGCCCGAGGAAGTGGAGCTCGAGGCGGTCGGGCATGGCCCCGTACACCTCGCGGTAGGCCAGGGCGTAGATGGCCAGCTGGAGGCTGTCCCGGGCCCGGCGGTCGGCGTCCTTCTGGGTCCGTACGTCGCTGGTCTTGAAGTCGATGAGCACCACCTCGCCGCCCCGCAGGTCCACCCGGTCCCAGCGGCCCTTGACCCGCGTGGCGCCCACCTGGAAGGAGAAGGGCGCCTCGACGAAGGTGGGGACAAACCCGGAGGCCTCCTGAAAGGCGTAGAACTGCGCCAGCACCTCGCGGCCCTCCTCCATCCGCTGGTCCTCGTGCTCGCGGCTGATGAACCCTTCGTTGATCCAGGCCCGCTCGAAGTGGCGGAGGAGGTCGTCGAGACCGACCCGCTGCCGGCGGGCCTTCCGCCGGTGGTACTCCCGGATCGCCTCGTGGATCGCGGAGCCGTAGACGACGCGGTGATCCCGCATCAGCGGCACGCGCAGGATGTGGGTGTACTTGTACTTCAGCGGGCAGAGAGCGTAGTCGTCCACCTGCCGGAAGCTCACGGTCAGCGGCGTCTCCGGCGGCAGCACCCCCTCCAGCCGCTGCTGACCGTCCTGCGGCGGGGCATGGCGGTGGATGGCCTCGACCGGCGACGCTTTGTAGGCGGCTGTGTCCACCTGGGGCAGATCGAGGGCTTCCAGCACGAACCGGCTGACCTTGCGCGGCCGCAGGCCGCCGTAGTCCCGCGCGCTGGTGAAGTACAGCTCCCGCCGCGCGCGGGTCATCCCGACGTAGAAGAGCCGGCGTTCCTCCTGGAGGTGGAAGTCACCGCCCGGCAGGATGTCTTTCACCAGCGGATCGGGCAGCGGAATGGTCTCGCCGCGGTTCCGCACCGGGAAGCGGTCGGCCACCGCGCTGACCAGAAAGACGATGGGGAACTCCAGCCCCTTCGCCTTGTGCACGGTGAGGAGGTGGACGGCATCCTGGTCGAAGTCGGCCTCGGCCACGGCGGGATCGTCTCCCGCGGCGATGAGGTTGTCCAGGTGGGCGACGAACTCCGGCACACGGTCGTAGGCGGCGATCTCACCGTAGCGCGCCACGAGGTCGAAGAACCGGGCCAGGTTCGCGACCCGCACCTCGTCCTCGGGCAGACCGGAGGTGGCCAGGCGCCGGATGTAGCCGGTGCGCGTGACCAGGTACTCGTAGAGGACGCGGCCGGTGACGTGGTCTTTCATGAGATCGCGCATCTCTTCCAGGTCCTGGAGGAGCTTGGCCACCGCGGCGCGGCTTTCCGGCGCCAGCTCCGCGGCCAGATCGGCGAACCCCTCCTGGTCGAGGTGCCGGAAGACATGTTCCAGTGTGCGGTGCTTCCGGTCGGCGTAGTTGAGAGCCTTCGCCAGGTCCGTCGCCGGGATGAGGTAGAGGGGAGAGACCCCCAGGTAGTAGACGCTCAGGTTGTCGCCGGGCCGGGCCAGCGCCCGGAGAAAGGCGATGGCCAGCCGGATCTCCTCCCGGTTGTAGAGCCCGCGGCTGCCGGTGAAGCGGTAGGGGATGCCGCGCATGTTGAGGGCGCGCATGAACGGATCGGCGTCCGCGTTGCTGCGCACCAGGATGGCGATGTCCCGGTAGCGGGCCTCGCCCCGCTCCACCTTCTCCGCGATCCGCGAAGCGACCCAGTCCGCCTCACTGCTCAGGGTGTCCAGGTGGACGTGCTGCGGCGCCATCCCCGGCGGGGCCACGGCCTGCAGCCGCTTGTCCAGCCCGATCCTCGCCTCCAGCCGGTCGGGGTTGTTGTGCCGGATGAGACGGTACGCCGCGTCCAGGATGGCCTGGGTGGACCGGTAGTTGACGGTGAGCACCACCTGGCGGGCCCGCGGGTAGACCTCCATGAAGTTGAGGATGTTGCTGATCGCCGCGCCGCGGAACTTGTAAATGGATTGGTCGTCGTCGCCGACCACCGTGATGTTGGGCTCGGGCTGCCCGGAGGCCAGCAGCCGGACCAGCTGGAACTGCGCGTAGTTGGTGTCCTGAAACTCGTCGACCAGGATGTACTTGAATCGCTGCTGGTACTCCCGGAGCACGGCGGGGTGCTCGCGCAGCAGCCGCAGCGAGAGCGTGATCAGGTCACCGAAGTCCACGCACCCCTCCGCGGCCAGCAGCTCCTGATAGCGGGCGTAGGTCAGGGCGATCTCCCGCTGCCGCCGGGCGTGCTCGGCCAGCTCCCGGTCGGAGGGGTCCGCCTCCGCGGCGCGGACCGCCTCGTCGGCGAAGGCCAGGTACTCGGCGGGGGTGACGTCCTCGTCTTTGGCCCGGCTGATCAGGGCCAGCATCGCCTCCACATAGCGGGTCGGGTCGCCCAGGGGGCGGTAGTGGTCCAGGGGGAACTCGAAGAGCCGTTCCCGGAAGAAGATGACCTGCTCCGCCTTCGTCAGGATGCGGAAGTCCGGCGTCAGCCCCAACTCCAGGGCGTGATCGCGCAGCAGGCGGTCGCCGAAGGCGTGGAAGGTGCCGATCCAGACGTCCGTATACCCGTAGGGGACCAGGACGTCGACCCGCTCCTCCATCTCCGCCGCCGCCTTGTCGGTGAAGGTCAGAGCCAGGATCTCCGACGGCCTGGCCCGCTTCGTGGCGATGAGCCAGGCGATGCGCCGGGTGATGACGGCGGTCTTCCCCGTGCCGGCACCGGCGACGATCAGCAACGGACCGGATTCGTGGGTGACGGCCTGGCGCTGCTGCTCGTTCAGGTCGGCCAGGATGCCTTCGGCGGCGTCGGACGACCCGGGGGCGGGGCCTGCGGGCAGGTCCAGCACCAGCTGCGCCGATCCTTCGTCACTGGTCGCCCGTCGCAACCGGTCAGCCACCGTCCGTCACCAACATCCGTCCCAGAACCGCCCGCAGCGCGGCCGCCGTGGCCTCCGGGGAGAAGCCGCGGCGGGACAGCACGCCGGCCAGGCGCCGCTGCACGACCTCGGCCGGCTGCGCGCGGTAGCGCCGTACCCTGGCGCGCGCCAGGCGCAGCGCCAGCTGGTACTCGTCCGTCTCGGAGAACGCCTCGCGCAGGGCTGTCTCGATGACCTCGGGGGCGACGCCCTTGCGGAGGAGTTCGCCGCGCAGCCGCAGGGCTCCTGACGGCCGCAGAGCGAGGCGCCCGGCGATCCAGGCCCGGGCGAATCGGGCGTCGTCGAGGAACCCTTCGGCCGCCAGCCGCTCCACGACGTCGCGGATCACCTCAGGGGCGACGCGCCGGCGGCGGAGGCGATCCTCCACCTCCCGCCGGCTTCGCAGCCGCACAGTCAGGAGCCGCAGGGCGATCTCCAGGGCCCCCGCCGCCTCGGCGCGGGCCCGCAGCTGCCGGACCGCCTCCGCGGTGAGCTCCGCTCCGGCCTCCAGACCCAGCGCCTCCGCATCCTCCGCCCGCACCCGGAGGACCACCCCGCCGTCGAGGACGACCCTCCGGCGGCGCCAGCGCCCGGATGGCGGCCCGACGCGCAGGACCCTCACATCGTTACGCCTTTCCTCTGGTGACCGGCTCCTTCCCGGCCGGAGCGGTCTCGCGGATCTCCGGGGCGGCGGCCTTGAGCAACCCCACGGCCAGCCGGACCCGACGGTCGATCTCCCTGGCCAGCTCCGGATTGCTCTCCAAAAAGTCGCGGGCGTTGTCGCGGCCCTGCCCCAGCTTCATGTCGCCGAAGGCGAACCAGGTGCCCGTGCGCTGGACGATGCCGTGCGCGACGGCCACGTCCAGGATGTTGGCCGCCTTGCTGATCCCCAGGCCGTAGAGGATGTCCACCTCCGCCTCGCGGAACGGCGGGGCGAGCTTGTTCTTCACGACCTTGATCCGGGCCCGCATGCCCTTGACCTCGTCCCCGGACTTCAGATTCTCGGTGCGGCGGATCTCCATGCGCACCGAGGCGTAGAACTTCAAAGCCCGTCCGCCGGTCGTGGTCTCGGGCGAGCCGAACAGGACCCCGATCTTTTCCCGGATTTGGTTGATGAAGACGACGGTGGTGCGCGAACGGCTGATGGCGCCCACGAGCTTGCGCAGGGCCTGGGACATCAGGCGCGCCTGCAGCCCGACGTGGGCGTCGCCCATCTCCCCTTCGAGCTCGGCTCTGGGCACCAGCGCCGCGACCGAATCCACGACGATGACGTCCACCGCACCGCTGCGGACCAGCGTCTCGGCGATCTCCAGCGCCTGCTCGCCGGAATCGGGTTGGGAGAGCAGCAGGTTGTCCACGTCCACGCCCACCGCCCGCGCGTAGTTGGGATCGAGCGCGTGCTCGGCGTCGATGAAGGCCGCCACGCCCCCCTCGCGCTGCGCCTCGGCGATGATGTGGTAGCCCAGGGTGGTCTTGCCGGACGACTCCGGGCCGTACACCTCGATCACACGGCCGCGGGGCACGCCGCCGATCCCCAGGGCGATATCCAGACCCAGCGCGCCGGTGGAGATGACCTCCACGGCCAGCCGGCTTCCGGCCTCGCCGAGTTTCATGATCGAACCCTTGCCGAACTGCTTCTCAATCTGGGCGACCGCGAGGTCGAGGGCGCGCTGGCGCTCGTTCATGGGCGTGCCTCCTGCCGGGCTGGATTCAGAGTCGCAGGCAGTCTACCAAACGTTTGTTCGCTTGTCAATGACCTCCGTGGGTCAGGGACGACTACTACTTCTCGTAGGGGGAGAGCGGGACCTCCTCAACCGGTGTGTAGAGTGGTCCCTGAGGCCGCAGGAGGCTCTCCACGACCCGCACGGAGGTCACCTCCTGTGTACCTACCACCGCACCCTCCAGAGCGGCCAGGGCGCGGCTCGTAGCGCCCCACAGAGCGCTCTCCTTGACCCTGGCCAGGGTCAGGTGCGCCGAGAACCCCCTGGGGTCCTTCGGAAAGCGGTGGCGGCTCAATGCCTCTTCCACGCGGCGGGCCAGGTCGACGAGCTCCCCTGCGCCGTCGGAAACGCCGACCCACACCACCTGCGGTCGGCTCAGGCTCGGAAACGCTCCCACTCCCGACACGACGATGCGAAACCGCCTCACGCCGGCGCACCCCTCCCGCACGGCCTGCCGCGCCGCTTCGAGTTGCGCGTCGGAGATGTGCCCCAAAAAGCGCAGCGTAAAATGAAGGTTTTCCGGAGGCACCCAGCGTAGGCGCGCGCCGGCCTGCTCCAGACGGCGTTCCAGGGCCACCACCGCCCCATACAGGGCCGGGTCGAGCGCCACGGCGACGAACACCCGGTGGCCGTCGGCGCTCACCCGCGCAGCAGGTGCAGGCGGACGAGGTTGAGCGCCGCCTGCGAAGCCAGATAGCGAATGCCCTGCCGGCCGGGCTCGGAGCCGAAGGTGAACCGGCGGTGCAGCACGCCGCCGGCGTCGGCCAGCCCGATGAACACCAGACCGACAGGTTTCTCCGCCGTCCCTCCGCTCGGGCCGGCGATCCCGGTGATCGAGACGCCCAGGTCGGCGCGGGCGCGATCCCTGATGCCGGCGGCCATCGCCTCCGCGACCTCGGCGCTGACCGCTCCGCGGGCCTCCATCAATGCCGCTGGAACGCCGAGCAGATCGGTCTTGGCGGCGTTGCTGTAGGCGACGACGCCTTCGAGGAAATAGGCGGAACTGCCGGGCACGCTGGTCAGCCGCTCGGCGAGGAGTCCTCCGGTGCAGGACTCCGAGACGGCGATGGTCAGCCGCCGCGCCTTCAGCAGTTCCCCGACCACCGCTTCCAGGGTCTGGTCGTTTACTCCGTAGACGAGATCGCCCAGGCGCTCCCGCACCAGAGCCTCTCCCCTGGTCAGCTGCTCACGCACCGCCTCGGGCGGACCTTTGGCCGTGATCCGGAGGTGCACCTCGCCCAACTTGGCGTAGGGCGCGATCGTCGGCGCCGTGCTCCGGATGACGTCTTTGATCCGGGCCTCCACCGCCGACTCGCCCTCTCCCGTCACCCTCAGGACCACCGAGGCGATCGACGTCCCGCCGCTGCGCTCGGCCAGGTAGGGGATGACGTAGTCGCGCATCATCCCTTCCATCTCGAAGGGGACGCCGGGCATGATGAAGATCATCCGCCCGGCCGACTCCAGGTGGATGCCCGGCGCGGTTCCCCGCCGGTTGGGGATGACGCGGGCGTGGCGGGGAATCAGAGCCTGCTTGTAGACGGTGTCCGGCGGGACGCGGCCCCGGGTCTCGAAGAACCGCGCGATGTGGGCGGCGACCTCTTCGTCGCGGACGAGCTCCTCGCCGAGCGCGGCGGCCACCGCTTCCACGGTGAGATCGTCCTCGGTCGGCCCCAGACCGCCCGTGATCAGGATCGCCTCGGCCCGGCTCATCGCCAGGTGGAAGGCCTCCTGGATGCGCCGGGGATTGTCGCCGACGGTCTGCTTGAAGAACAGGTCGATGCCGAGCCCGGCCAGGGCCTGCGCGATGAAGGCCGCGTTGGTATCGACGATCTGCCCCAGGAGGAGCTCGGTTCCGACGGAAATGATCTCAGCCCGCATCGTCAGGGCGCGTCGGGGGCTTTGAAGGTCTGCTCCCACACCTGCCGCCGCGGCGGAGGCAGGAAGGGCCGGCCGTTGACCCGGACCTGCACGGCCGGAGCGTTGCCGACCCGGACGGTCAGTTGCCGCCTGGCGTGCCAGCGCCGGACATCGCCTTCCCGGATGATCCCCTGGAAGAGCCGCTCACCGTCGGCCGCGACGCGGATCCACGACTCGCCGGTCGCCGTCACCTCGACGGTGACCCCTGCCGCCGGTTCCGAGGGCGACGGCCGTTCCGCTCCCGGTTCGGGTCCAGGTTCGGGCCCCGGCGGCGGCTCCGGAACGCTGGGAGGAGCCGGCGCCGGTTCCGGCGGAGGCTCGACCGTCGGCGCGGACGGCGCGACCTCGGGAGGCACCGGCCGGTTGAACTCTCGCAGCTGGATGTAACCGACGATGCCGACGACGAGCGCTCCGGCTGCGACGACGAGCGCGACGCGGGCGGCCGCGCGGCGCAGTCGGGAGCGCGGCGCGGCCGGCCGGATCGGGACCTCCACGCCGGCCGGGCCGACGATCGGCGGGAGTTCGGCATCCAGCGGGTAGGCCTCCAGCAGCCGGTCGGGATCGAGGCCCAGCGCGGCCGCGTACGTCCGCAGGAACCCCTTCACGTAGGCGCGGCCGGGCAGACGGTCGAACCGCTCTTCCTCCAACGCCTGCAGGTAGGCGGCGCGGATATAGGTCTGCCGTTCGAGGGCCTCCAGCGCCAGCCCCCTGGCCTCCCGCGCGTTGCGCAGGCGCTCGCCGATGCCGAGGTGGTCCATCCTCGCGGTCTGTGTTCCATCACCTCTGGAGGCTTTCCTGTGCCGCCTCGCAGGCGATGGCGGCGGCGAGGACGGCGTTGGCGCGCAGCAGCGCGAGGTTGGCCCGCAGCGTGCGCCCGCCGGTGATCCGGCCCAGCGCATCCAGCAGGGCCGGGGTCACCTCCCCGCCCCGCAGCGCCCCCACCCGCGCCCGGGCTTCGCTCACGGCTTGAGCCACCTCGTCGGGCGTCAGGGCTTCCCCGGTGGGAATGGGGTTGGCCACGAGGACCGCCCCGGGCTGGCGGAGCCGCCGCTTGTTCCGGAGAATCGCCGCCGCCTCCGCCGGCCGGTCGATCCGACGGGGAGCGGGATATCCGCCGTCAGGGAGGTAGAAGTTGGGAAACCGGTCGGTGCCGTACGCCACCGCCGTCACCCCCGCCGTCTCCAGGTACTCCAGCGTCCTGGCCGTGTCGCAGATGGCCTTCGCGCCCGCGCACACCACGATGGCGGAGTGCCGCGCCAGCGCCGGGAGATCGGCGGAGACGTCCCACGTCTGCTCCGCACCCAGGTGGACACCGCCGATGCCCCCGGTGCTCATCACGGCGATTCCTGCCGCCTCGGCCACGGCCACCGTCGCCGACACCGTGGTGCCGCCGCAGGCCCCCGCGGCCACCGCCACGGCCAGATCGCGTTCGGCGATCTTCCACGCCGAGGGGTCGGCGAGGCGCCGCAGTTCCCCGGCGGTCGCCCCGACGACCACACGGCCGTCCACGACCGCGACGGTGGCCGGGACGACTCCGGCCTTCCGCACCTCCGCCTCGAGCATCCCGGCGGTCTCCAGGCCCGTCGGCGGAGGCAGGCCGTGGGAGACGACGGCGGACTCCAACGCGACGACGGGATCTCCCCGGCGCAGGGCCGACGCGACTTCGTCGGCAAGCACGACGAACTCGGGGAGGTCACCGGCGGCCACGGAGCGCCTCCAGGGAGAGACCGGGGTGGGTCGCGCCTTCCACTTCAAGGGTCATGGCGGCTGCGGCCATGGCCAGCCCTGCGCCGGCTTTCGCCTCCATCCCCGTCAGCAGGGCATAGACCGCCGCCGCCGCGGCGGCGTCCCCGGCGCCGGTGGGGTCGCGTACGGCCACCGGCGGCGCATCCACCCACACCTCCTCCGCCCCAAACCAGCCGAGTCCCTGCGGGCCCATCGTGATGAGCACCGTCCCTCCTTCGGGTCGGAGTCTCCGCGCGGCGCGGGCGGCGTCTCCGCGGGACCGGATCTCCAGACCCGTCAGTGCGGCGGCCTCGGGGACGCCGCAGGCGATCAGGGACGCCCGGGGCAGCACCGGGCGCAGCCGTTCCGCCTTCGCCGCCGACACCGCCAGCAGGCACAGCCGCGTCCCGCCGGCAAGGTCGGCCGCGCGGACAATGGTGGCCGGCTGAAGGTTCGCGTCGACGACCACGGCCCCGGCGTCCTTCAGCAACCAGGCCCGCTCGTCGAGGTCGGAGGGCGCCAGCGCCTCCGCCGCCGACATATCCGAGACCGCCCACAACAGCGCCCCGGCGTGCTCCACGGCCACGTAGTAGTTGCCCCGTCCGTGGATCCGGATCACGCCGCTCGTGTCCACTCCGGCGCGGGCGGCCTCGGCCAGCGAGACGGTCGTCAGGGGATGGGCGTCGGCCGCGGCGATGAGCCTGACGGACAGCCCGAGGCGCGCCAGGTTCTCGGCGACGTTGCGGCCCGCGCCGCCGGGGCCGATCCGCACCCGGCCGGGATTGCTCACCGCCGGCACCGGCGGCCCCGACGGTTCGGCCACCACATCGACGTTCACCCCGCCGATGACGACGACCGGCCCGGGAAGACTCACCGTCGCGGGCGGGCGCGCAGGAAGGCGTCCAGCGCCGCCCGCGTCGTGGGCACCGCAATCCGGCCGTCCACGATCCTGGCCCTCAACTCCTCCAGCACCGGTTTGATCTCGGCGAGCATCTCCGTGTTGAAGTCGTTCTCCGCGTAGGTGATCCCCTCCCCGGCCAGCCCGTAGTGGCGGCACCCGCCGGAGAGCGTCCCGTTCACGAACGCCTTCACCGTCTCGTACACCGCCACATCAACGCGCTTGACCACGCTGGTCAAGATCCGCGACCGGGCCTCGTCCTTCGCCCGCAGGGCCTGGTCGGCGTCGGAGCCGATGACCAGTCTGCGCCTCAGCACCGCGGCCTCGAAGACGCCCCGATCCGCGCCGGCCGTCTGGTAGACGACCTCCGCGCCCCGGTCGAACTGCGTCAGCGCCAGCCGCCTCCCTGCCGCCCGGGCGTCGGACCCGCTCTGTTCCTCGAGGTAGTCCGCCACGACGACCGTCTGCGGCCTGACGTAGCGCGCGCCGGCGGTGTAGGCGATCTCCGACGCTTCGGTCCGGGGCGTCCTGGCCCCGGCCAGGAATCCGATCACCCCGCTGCGGGATTTCAGCGCCGCCGCCGCGCCGGCCAGGAACGCCCCTTCCTGCTCCCTGAACTGCAGGCAGGTGAGGTTGTCCGCGGGGTCCAGACCGGGGAGAACGCCGTCCACGAGGACGAAGCGGGTCGCCGGAAACTCCGCGGCCGCGCGCCGGAGCTCCGGCGCCGCCGCCTCGCCGATCCCGAAGACGAGCCGGAACTCCTCCCCCGCCAGCCGCCGCAGCAACTCCGCCCGATTCCCACCGCCGGGGGACGGTTCCACCTCGCGCGTCAGCAGGCGCGCGCCGAGCTCCTTCTGGGCCCGGGCCAGCCCGGCGTGGGCCATGTCGTTGAAGGCCAGATCGCCGCGGCCGCCGACCTCGAAGACGAGCCCCACCTTGTGGGGAGGTGGTACCGGCTGTCGGGCGAGCGGCGCGCACCCCGCGGCCGCCCCCAGCAGGACGAGCCATACCAGCACCCTGCGCGGGGCGGCGGGGCGGGCCATCGGGTGCCGGAGCCTCATCGGGAGCACTGCACTAGATTCCTGCCGGCGCAGTGGTCTCCTCTGTGCAGCGTGCCCGCGCTCCCGGCCGTCACGCCCGCCGGCGCGTCGCAGGTACGCTTTCCGCCGCGGCGAAGTGGTGTTGGCGGCAGCCGGACGCCGAGGATGGTCCGTCACTGCGCCCCGCGGGATCCTGCCGCGGCGAATTCAGGCTGCCCAAGGAGGACGGAGACCATGAAGTCTCGACCGGGGCTCCTGGCACTCGTCACCGTGGTCGTGATCCTGCTGCTGCAGACGTCCGCCCCGACGCCCGCGCCGGCCGCCGCGCGGGTGTTCAAGATCGCCGTGGTGTCGGACGTCGGCGGCCGCGGGGACCTCAGTTTCAACGACATGGCCTTCAAGGGCGGCGAGGACGCCGAACGCGACTTCGGCGTCCGGATGGTGGAACTGGTCAGCAAAGTGGAAGCGGACTACGTCCCGAACCTGACCACCGCGGCCAGGGATCCCGACGTGCAGCTGGTGGTCGGCGTGGGCTTCCTGCTGAGCGACGCCCTGGCCCAGGTGGCGCAGCGCTTCCCCAACAAGAATTTCATGGGCATCGACACCTTCTCCCAGTCCATCGTCAAGGACAAGTTCCCGGCCAAGTACCCCCTGCCCAACCTGATGGACATCGTCTACGAGGAGCACAAGGGCAGCGCCCTGGTGGGCGCGCTGGGTACGCTGCTCGCCGCGCAGTACAACAAGCCGTACATCGGCGGGGTGTTCGGGATCGAGATCCCCGTCCTCTGGAAGTTTGAGATCGGCTACAAGTGGGGCGCGCGCTGGGCCACGGAGTGGATGCTGAAGAACAAGCCGGACAAGGCCTTCAAGTACCGGTCGGACTTCGTCCTGTGGACCTACACGGGAACCTTCAGCGACATCCCCAAGGGTTACGCGGCGGCGAAGGCGATGTACGCCAAGGACGCCGTCGCCGTCTACAACATCGCCGGGCCGCTGGGGCTGGGCATCAACCAGGCGGTGCAGGAGATCGCCCGGGCCAGGGGGCTGCGCAGCGGGCCGCCCTTCTGGATCGGGGTGGACGCCAACCAGGACTGGATCAACCCCGGCTTCGTCATCGCCAGCATGATGAAGCGCGTGGACAAGGGCGTGTACTTCGCCACCAAGTGGGTGCGGGACGGGACCTTCCGCAGCCTGGTCAAGCAGCACAACGGCGTGGTCGTGCTCGGGATCGGCACCCGGGTGGCCGGGGCCCTGGCCGAGGGCATCTCGGTCAGCACGCTGGCCGACCTGGACGAGTTCGTCCAGATGGGGGTCAACGCGGAGCGGCTGACCCGCAAGAAGGTCCTGCCGGCTCCTCCGGCCGAGATCCGCGCGCGGGTGAAGGCGATGCGCGACGCCCAGCCGGCATGGGTCTGGCAGGCGGTGGCGGAACTGGAGAAGGCGATCCGGGAGGGCCGGGTGACGGTCCCCCTGGTGCTGACCAAGCCGGACATCGAGAAGTGGCGCAACGAGCTGGGCTGGACGCCTGAGCCGAAGCGAAGGGTCAGCTAGCGCGGCGCGTCGCCGGGCAGGGGCAAGCGCGGACTGAGGCGCGGGTGGCGCGGTCCGGTTTGCCCCTGTTCGTGTCCGGCCGCAGCCGCTGCTACCGGCGGCGAGGCGGGGATCCCCGGAGGCGAGATTCCGGAGGACGGCCATGAGCGGAGCGCCCCGCATCGAGATGCGGGGGATCCACAAGATCTATCCGGACGGCACCGCGGCCCTGCGCGGTGTGGACTTCCGCCTGCGTCCGGGGGAGATCGTCGCCCTCCTGGGCGAGAACGGGGCGGGCAAGACGACGTTGATGAAGATCCTCTCCGGTCTGCTGCGGCCGACGCGTGGGGAGATCTTCATCGACGATCGCCCCGTGCAGTTCAGCAACCCCTCCGATGCGCTGCGCGAAGGGATCGGCATGGTCCATCAGGCGTTCACCCTGGTGCCGCCCTTCACGGCCCTGGAGAACGTCGTGCTGGGGCAGGAAGGCGCCGGCCCCCTGGGCCCCCTGCGGCGGGAGGCGGCGCGGGAACGGGTGGCGCGGCTGCTGGCGGAGACCGGCCTGTCCGTCCCGCTGGACCTGGCGACGGAGTCGCTGCCCATCGGGGTGCAGCAGCGGGTGGAGATCCTCAAGACTCTGTACCGGGGGACGTCGGTGCTGATCCTCGACGAGCCCACCTCGGCCCTTACCCCGACCGAGGTGCGGGACCTCTTTGAGTTCCTCCGCGGGCTCGCCGCACGGGGGCGATCCATCGTCTTCATCAGCCACAAGCTCAGGGAGGTGCTGGAGATCTCCGGCCGGGTGGTCGTCCTGCGCGACGGGCAGGTCACGGGAGAGGTCCCCACGGAGCGGGCCACCCCCGAGCATCTCGCCGAGCTGATGGTTGGCCGCAAGGTGGTTCCCCAGGTCAGCCGCTCGGCGAGACCGGCCGGCCGGCCGGTCCTGGAAGTGCGCCGCCTGCGCGTGGCCAGCGACCAGGGCGCCCCGGCCGTGAAGGACCTCTCCTTCCAGGTGCGGGAGGGCGAGGTGTTCGGCATCGCCGGCGTGGAGGGCAACGGGCAGAGCGAACTGGTCCAGGCCCTGACCGGACTGCGGCCGGTCCAGGAGGGGGAGATCCTCCTCGGCGGAACCGTGCTCCGCCACCTCCATCCGCTCGAGGTCTACCGCCGCGGGGCGGGCCACATCCCGGAAGACAAATCCCGCTTCGGCCTGGCCCTGAACTTCGACCTCACCGAGAACGCCATCCTCAGCCGGCAGCGGGAGCCGGCGTTCGTCACACCGTGGGGCCGCCTCAACTGGAGCGCCATCCTGGCCTACGGCCGCCGGCTCGTCGAACAGTTCCGGGTGGTCGCCCCCGGCCTGCGGGCGCCGGTGCGCAGCCTGAGCGGCGGCAACCAGCAGCGGCTGCTGGTCGGCCGCGAACTCAGCAAGCGGCCGGTGCTCATCGTCGCCGTGCACCCCACGCGCGGGCTGGACGTGGCCTCCACGGTGGACATCCGGGAATTGTTGGTCCGCATGCGGGACGAGGGCAAAGGGGTCCTCCTGGTCTCCGCGGACCTGGACGAGATCCTCGAACTCAGCGACCGGATCGCCGTGATGTACGAGGGCACCTTCATCGGCGTGGGCGGCGCCGAGGAGTTCACCCGCGAGGAGATCGGCCTGATGATGGGCGGCATCATCCCGAGAGGACGCGATGCGAGGACGCCGGCGGCTCCCCCGGCCGCTGATTGAACTGACGGCGACGATCGTGGCCGGCCTCGCCGCCGGGGCGCTGCTGGTCTTCGCCTTCGGGCACGACCCGATCCGGGCCTACCGGGCGCTGTTTGTCGGCGCCTTCGGCAGCGTCCAGGACGTCCTCGAGACGCTGGCCTTCGCCACGCCGCTCATGCTCACGGCGCTGACCTTCGCCGTCGGGGTGCGCGCCGGCCTGTTCAACATCGGCGCCGAAGGGCAGATGTACGTGGGAGCGGTGGGCGCCATCGCCGTCGCCGGATTGATCCCGCTCCCGCCGGGCGTCCACCTGGCGGCGGCGACGGCCGCCGGGATGGTGGCCGGCGGGTTGTGGGCCGTCGTCCCGGCCCTGCTCAAGGTGACCCGCGGGGTGCACGAAGTCATCTCGACGATCATGACCAACTGGATTGCGTTCTACCTTTCTACATACCTGGCCCTGGGGTTTCTGACCGGAGCCGGACGCGGCGACAGTACCCGTCCGGCCCTGCCCACGGCCCGCTATCCCGTCCTCACCGAAGACGCCACGCTGACCGCGGTCATCTTCGTGGCGGTGGCCTTCTGCCTCGCGGTTTACCTCTATCTGTGGGGCACCCGCGCCGGCTACGAACTCCGCCTGGCCGGAGAGAACCCCGAGGCGGCCCGCTACGCGGGGGTCAACGCCGCCGGCGTGACGGTGATGAGCTTCGTCATCGGCGGGCTGGCGGCCGGGCTGGCCGGCGCCAGTCAGATTATCGGCCGGCCGCCGGCCTGGGCGTTGTATGCGACCTTGGGCAACGTGGTCACCCTGGGCTTCGACGGGATCGGCGTGGCGCTGGTGGGCCGCAACCACCCCCTGGGCGGGGTGCTGGCCGCCTTCCTGTTCGGCGCGCTGGCCCACGGCGGCCGGCTGATGGAGTACCAGGCGGGCGTGCCCTCCGAACTGGTGCGGGCCCTCAACGGCCTGATCGTGATGACCCTGGCCGTTCCGGAGCTGTGGACGCTCCTGCGGAGGAGGTTCGCCCGGTGACCGCCCGCCGCCGCGCCGGGACCGCGTTGCTCGTCGCGGGCGCCGTCGCCCTCTTCGCCTCCCTGCTGCAGCGCCTGGGGCTGGGGCCGATTTCGCTGCTGGAGGCCGGGTTGCTGGCCATGACCCCGCTGGCGCTGGCCGCGGTGGGCGAGTGCCTGAACGAGAAAGCCGGCGTGGTCAACATCGGACTGGAAGGCATCTTCATGATCAGCGCCGTGGCGGGGGTCTGGACGGCGGAGGTCTTCAGCAGCGGGCTGGCCGGCCTGGCGGGCGGCGGGCTGGTCGGCGCGCTCGTGGGCGCGGCGCTGGGGGCGATCAGCGTCTACGGGCGGGCGGATCAGATCATCGCCGGGATGGGGCTGAACATCTTCGCCCTGGGCTTTATCCCCTTTTTGTTGATCAGCCTGTGGGCCTTCCCCGGCATCCACCTGTTCCCCAACGAGCTGATGGTGCCGCGCTGGTTCACGCCGCTGGGCCAGATCAGCCCGGTCACGGTGGGGGCGGTGGCCGTCGCCGTCCTGGCCCACCTCCTGCTCCACCGCACCGTGCTGGGCTTCCGCATCAAGGCCGTGGGGGAGCGGCCGGAGGCGGTGGACGTGGCCGGGTTGCGCGTGGACCGCCTGCGCCTGTTCACCAGCACCCTGGGCGGCGCGCTGGCCGGGATCGGCGGCGCCTTCCTCCCGCTGGGCTGGTTCGGCGCGCTGGTCAAGGAGATCTCCGCCGGCCGCGGCTTCATCGCTCTGGCCTGCGTGGTGTTCGCCGGGCTGGAGCCGATGCTGGCCCTGGGGGCGGCGCTGCTCTTCGGCTTCGCCGACGGCTTCGCCTCCGCGGTGGCCGTCACCCCCGGCGTGAAGGAGCGCATCCCCTTTTACTTCGTGAGCATGATCCCCTATATCACCACCCTGGTGGTCGTCGCCCTGGTCATCGGCCAGCGCCGCTTCCCCCGCACCGTCGGCCGCCCCTACGCCCGCGAGTAGCCGGAGCCCCACCCCGCCGGAAGATTTTTCCTTGACAAAAGTGGGTCCGCGTAGTCCAATTAAGGGGTTGCACACACCCGGCCGTTACGGCGAGGCAGGCTCTTTGAACCCTTCCGGCCCCAGGCATCTCAGGTAACGACCACGGCGCCGCCGCGGATCCCC